>JAYEIR010000075.1:0-4203 GCA_034660135.1 Thermodesulfobacteriota bacterium | reverse complement strand
GAGTAGGTGCTTTTGGCCAGAAGGAAGAGCATAGGTTCCATCCCGTTTGAGATAATTGGATATGGCCTCATAAAGTTTCTGCTCGTGCTCGGTTGGTTTGAAGGGCCTGGTAATCAGTTTCCGTTCTGTGTAGCTTACAAATTCAGCCACCTGACTGCGCAATGTGCGCCAGCAGACATTTTTGAGGCGCTCACGCAAACCGGGTATGTCCCCGCCGTAGTTGATGTACTGAGACCTGAAGGAAGGGAGTTCGCCGAAAAGGCGCTCATCAATAAATGTGGAGAGGCCGTAAAGTTCAAGCAGGGAGTTCTGAAGCGGCGTGGCAGTCAGCAGCAGTTTTTTTCGATCTTCGGTGGCCCATCGGACGTTTCGACCAATGCGGTTGCTCTCTCGATAGGCATTGCGCAGTTTATGAGCCTCATCGATGACCACCAGATCCCAGGCGATTTGCTTGATCTCCTCAGCTTTTCCGGATGCGTAGTGCATGGAGCAGATAATGATCTTGCTGTTTCGGAAAGGATTGGAGATGCCGGACTTCTGTTCTTCTCTGTAGGTCTTGGCATCAAGAATAATGGAAGACAGGTTGAATTTCTCTGTAAGTTCCATTTCCCACTGTTTCCGAAGGGAGGCCGGACAGATAACCAGGATATTCCGGCGTCGTTCGGCCCAAAGCTGACAAATGACAAAACCGGCTTCAATGGTTTTTCCAAGGCCCACTTCATCGGCCAGAAGGACGCCCTTTAAAACGGGCGACCGAAGCGAAAAAAGAGCGGCCTCGATCTGATGGGGATTTAGGTCCACACAGGCATCAAACAAGGCACGACCGATCTTGTCTATTCCACTGCCGCCCAGGCGAGTCAGCTCATGGGCGTAATAAGTTGCGTGGTAGTCGGTGATCATTTTTTGGTGTTCCAGAGAGGTTATTCAAAAGCGCCGCCAACCATAGGGGCATATTTATTGATAAGAATTTAGATTCGGGAATTAGAACCGCTCGTGAGATGTGCCTCCAGGTCATTCTTGCCTTTGTTGACCCCTTTCCATTTTGAATTTCATACTTTTTCCATCCACTTTTCCAAGGGCCACAAAATACAAAACCCCGCTCTCTATCTGATTAGAGTAACGGGGTTTTGGGCACTTACAGATCATTTCAAATCCTCCTTCCCCATCGGGTTGAAAGAAGCAACTTGGTTCGGGAATATTGCCTGATATTGTTTATAATTAACGACATAAGAAGTCAATGGAATTGAGTGATCAGTAGGCAGTGGTTAAGGGCAGTGATCAGTCGTCAGTGATCAGTGATCAGTTACTGACAACCGTCCTCTGAGTTCAGGCCACCACTCATTGTTTCCAAGATCGAAAATGGTGTAAATAATCACATTATATGTTCCAAAATAGAAGTTTTAAGCCGCATTATTTGAATACTATACTTATATTCCCTCAATATTTAGTGGGTATTTGTATTTGGGGGACATCTTCCATCTCCAGCGCATCGACCACAGCCTTGAGGGTATCTCGGTCCATGACGGCCAAGATCGCCTTTTTCAGCTTCATTTACCGTTCGCCTCGCTGGTCTTGTATCTTTCCAAAATTTCTTGACCCAGCGGGGTCTGCCGGTATTTCTGCAATCGACTCTTTGGCTTGTCAGGAATGGTCATTTCCACAAGTCCTTGACTTAGTGCCGGTTTCAAGTAACGTTCCTCAAAATTTGCCCGTCCCTTCAGGCCCAACGCCGACTGCATTTCCGTTCGCGTCATCTCTCCCGGCATGGCCATAAGCATTTTAACGACTTCTGGTGCGACTTGCCCTGCGACTTGGGCCCGGACATCAGGGTTGGGCCGGAAGATTGCAGTGAAAAACCGTTGGTCTCGAATTCGGGTTCCGGGCAGCCCTGTTCGCGGACCTCGTCGCGAATGCGCCTGATTCCGGTTCCCGCCTTTTCGATGAAGTCGATGCGATGCAGCAGGTCGGCGATGAGGGCATTGCGGCGGATGCTCTTGCGGCCGAGGTCGGCGAGCGTCATACCCTTGGGCAGGCCGCCGGGGCTGATCACTTCGATCCGATCTGTGTAAATTTCGACAAACACGTTGGCGCCTTCAACAAACCAGTCGCGATGCATCACCGCGTTGGTGATCGCTTCACGAAGGGCTTTCATGGGGTATTCGGGGATATTCTCTCGCTGCAGGCGCTCGATGCGATAGGCGGTGCGGGTGTTGCGCTCGATGAACCGCATGGCGTCCTCGATGTCGGCTACGATCCCGCCATCAAAGTCCTTGCGATCGAGCACATGAACCTTATCCATGCCCTTGGCCAGAAGGCAGGTAATGTAGGCCTGGTTGAAGAAATGCCGCACGTTTTTGGCAAAAAACAACACCCCGGCGTTGCGAAAGAGGAGTTTGCCGCCCGAACGCTCGGCTGCCTCGATGTTGATCAACACATCTTCAGTGCGCGGCCGGCCGGTGATACTGTTCAGTTCGAGCCATACATTGAATTTGTCTTGGTCGAAATCCTCGGGAAAGCGAAACCGGGGGTGGATGGAAAGATCGAACCGTATCACTCCCTCGGTTCTGAAAAAATCCCGGATTTCATCACGAGAGAGCTTCTGGGTCACGGCGCCCTGGCGCCAGAAAAAACCTTCCCGACACTGCACCGGTTTGGCATTGCTTTCGCGCACTGTTACGACCATGACGTTTCCAACCGGTTCGACCAGAATTTGTACGGGCGGATCGCAATTGCGAGAGATGTCCTGAATACGCGCCCGCAGGTCGTTGGAATCGTTGATACCCACAACGGTGCTATCGTCCCGGACCCCAAGCAGAATCCGGCCGCCCAGGGTATTGGCCAGGGCCACCAGTTCGCGGGCAAAGGAGGTGGATAGTCTCTCCTTGTACTCCAGCATTGTGCCTTCGCCTTCCTGAAGAAGGATGTCAAGTTGATCCGGGGACACTGAACACTTCATACAGAATATGGCACTTGAGGATTCGGTGATAAAATACCAGGTCAACGAAGAAATGCTCATCTCCAATAAGAATGCGCTTTTGTCTGGCTTCAAAGCAGAACCCGTGGCCCAGCTCCAGCAGAAAGTCCTGAAGTTTATCCAGTAGTTGATCCTCGAGATGGGACTCGCTCATGACTTCCCTTGGCTTCAGTCCAAGGAATTCGAAGATGTAGGGATCGCGTATCGCCAGTCTCGGTTCGGCAGTTTCCGCGCCCTCCTGAGCCAAGACCGCCAGTTTTTTCTTGTCCTTGGATAACCCGGATCGTTCATAATAAAGGCTGTTGATCTGGCGTTTTAACTCGCGAACCGACCAGCGGCCCCGAATGCACTCGATCTCATAGAATGCGCGCTTCAAGTCGTCATCGAGATCGACGATCAATTCCAGGTGACTGTAGGAAAGCCGGTGGATGATTTTATCCGGGGAAATTCGCAATTGTGGGGACGCTGTCCCCACTTTCTGAGTCGCCTTCGCCCCTGCGGGTAACAGCTTTTTCAATTGTGCGGACAGTGTCCCCACAATCTCAGGGTAAAGGCGATAAAAGCGGAGATAGCGATACAGTTGGCGACGGTTGCAGTTGCTGACCTTGATATCAGTCAGGCGTTTAGCAAGTTCGGATAGGAGACTGTCCCCATAGCTGGCTCGGTCCAAACCGCACAGCTCATACTCGGCGATATAGCAGCCAACAATCCAGTTGCGGAGCGTCAGGCTGATATTCACCGCTCGTCCGGCTTGTGCCGCCAGTTCTTCGTGCACCTGACGGATAACGCCGACCAGTTTATCAAAGTCCCATTCGTGTCTATTCGTGTCCATTCGTGGTTCCTATTCCAACACGATTCTCACCTTGCCGGGTTCTTTACCCTTGGTCAGCCCGTCCAGGTATTCCTCGAACCTTTTCCGCATCTCTACCGGCGTGGCCGGTGAGCCGCACGCGAGCAGGGCTTCCCGCAGGTCGCCGAATTCACCAGGCAAGCCCAAACATCGTGTCATTATGTTGCGAGTCTAATTATGTTGTGAGAGTCTGAAACCAACCATTTTATTCATCAAGTCTTATACCCAGAAGGTATTATTGTCACCGATATAATGGTGCCAGGAATCTAATTCAGTGCCAGAATCAGGGATCTAAATCAGTACCACAGACAGGATTTAATTCTAGTCCATTCATATCATTCCATCCATATCATTCCTCAAGACTTGAGTAACAAGTCCA
>JAYEIR010000074.1:0-4218 GCA_034660135.1 Thermodesulfobacteriota bacterium | reverse complement strand
ATCGGCTTGCCTCGTTTGGTAATAACCACCTCTTTATGCGTTACCTTAACCTGGTCAAGGATCTTAAAACAATTTGTCCGGAATTTTGCGGCATTGATTTCCATTTATTGATCACCTCCCTCTATGATTGTGTACATTTTAATATGTACTAATAGAAAGGTCAATCTTTTTTTGTGAGTATGGAGAATAGGGCACACGTTGTTACCTTCTGACTTTATTTGACCCCAGATAAATAGGCTCCGCATTTAACGGGGCAGGCAGGATTAACCCCAGTATAATTTTGAGTTTTTAATTTTGAATTATGAATTTTTTTAGACAGGATTTTCAGGATATTTTTGTTTGCATTGCGGGCAGGTGGCGGGCAGGCTTCGCGAGGGGAAAGGACAGATAGTTTTGAGTTATGGGTTTTGAGTTTTGAGTTATGGATGATAGGAAGATCTCCCAAGACCAGTTTTGGGGTTTGAGTTTTGAATTAAATGCAAAAAAACATCAAATGAATCGAGATAAGTCAACATTAAACCGCATCTTCCTCAAATTCAGGGACTGGGGCCATGCATTTAGAATGTGAATACATTCTGCTTGACAATGTTACTTAATAGGTTACAATTAACATGATAATTGATTTCGACGACAAGGGAACAGAAGATGTTTATAATGGAGTTAATTCAAGGCTGGCGAGAAAGACCCTGCCTGTTGAATTGAGACGGATAGCGTTACGTAAATTCTATTTTCTGGAGAATGCGGTAAATCTCGAAGATTTAAGAATGCCACCCGGTAATCACCTGGAGGTCTTACACCGTGACCGTCGAGGGCAGCATTCCATCAGGATTAACGACCGTTACCGCATTTGTTTTGTCTGGTCTGAAAAAGGACCAAAACGGGTTGAAATCGTGGACTATCATTGAAAGGGTGTACCTATGAAAATGCCAACTAACCGGCCTCCTGTCCATCCAGGAGAGATATTGCTGGAAGAATTTATGAAGCCGTATGGTATGACACAGACAGAGATTGCCGAACGAATCGGTGTATCCCGCAAACACATCAGTGAGATAGTAAACGGCAGGAAAGGGATTAGCACGGACATAGCTTTGCGCCTGTCCAGGCTGTTTGGAACGTCTCCGGAACTGTGGCTGAACGGTCAATTAGCCTGGGATGTGTGGCATGCTATACGTGGAGAAAGCGCTTACAAGTTGGAAGCAATTGAGCCAGTGTCTATATCCGGTTAAAAATGTAAGTGATCTCTACAGCTATTCTAATAAAAAGAACGAACCACATTTTCCTCTTTAGCCCAGCCTTCCAACATCAGCGTAGCTCCTTCTCTCCACTAAAAAAACTTGACTTTATATCCCATTTGGTATACATATACCATATAGTCAATTTCAATCTGGAGGTATATCAATGAAGACTCAAACGACTATTAGGGTTGACCAAAATAATTATAAACAAGCCAAATTGATATTAAAATATTTAGGCTTATCGTATTCACAGGCTGTCAATATGTTCAACAGTATGATCGTTTTCAGCAAAGGGCTTCCATTTGAAATTAAGATTCCAAATGATGAAACGCTTCAGGCAATGGAAGAGGCAAGAAACTTAGATGGTGATTTTGTTACTCTGGATGAGTTCAAAAAGTAACCTTTATGGAATTGTTCAGGGCCAAGACCTTCAAAAAGGACTATCAGAAACTCAAGATATCCGACAAGCAATATACCAAATATATTAAATACCTATCTTTTTTGTTAGAAGGCAAAGCGTTACCTCTTGTAGCGAGGGACCACAGCCTGATTGGAAATTATTCAGGCTTTCGAGAATTTCATATTGGTGGAGACCTATTGGTTGTATATTATATTGAAGACGACATTGTCAGGTTAACAAGAATCGGCACCCACTCTCAGATATTTAAATAGCCACAGGTTCGGTTAATCAGTAACAAATAACAGTTAACTTCTTCTTTCCCTCTTTGCGCGAGACAATTAATCTGCGCCTGCCTGTGCGTGACCACACGCAGACAGGTAATCTTTACCCCGTGCAATTGACGTAGTTACAGCGAAGCGGATTTCACTGGGGTGCGAACCATAAGTTCATAATGTAACAACGTCCCCTATTCTGCCCCCGCACATTCCGTTGAAAAAAGTCACTTGTAAGAGAAAATGAGCTATGATATTATTCCTTTGTGCCCACAGTCATGAAAATAGGTTCCTTCAGATTCCATTTCTATTCAGATGAAGGAAGCGAACCGCCACATATTCATGTAGCCACGCCGGATGGCGAGTGTAAATTTTGGCTTCAACCGGTTCGATTGGCAAGAAATAAAGGGGTACCACCATTTACCATCAGAAAAATAGAAAAGATCGTCTTTGAAAATCAGCTTCTTTTAATGGGGAAATATAATGAAACCCAAGATTGATAAAATGGAGATTGGTGAGCCTACTGCAATTAAAGCCTGGGTGGAAGGCAGAACGGTTTATATCGAACTAACGGATAGCCGCATTATTGGATTTCCGGCGGATCGATTTAAAATTCTATCAAAAGCTACAGATCATCAGCTCAAGGAAGTCAAAATAAGGCTGGCTGGATTTGCATTGCGCTGGGAATCCCTTGATGAAGACATTACAGTCCCAGGGATCGTAGCAGGCAATTTCCAATTGCCCCTTCAATTGGCATCATAAATCCACAGGCCGATTCAGGGTGCCCCTTCTTCCCCTGACCTCCGTCCCCCCCTTGCGAAGCCTGCCCGCCATCTGCCCGCAATGCTTCGCAACGCCCGCCCTCCTGCCATGCAGAGCGAGGCGGACGGGCGAGTCGGGCGGGCGATTTGCTGTTTTATCTTTCATTTTTTTTAATCTGCGAAAATCTGCGCCTGCCCTGTTAAATCTGCCTTTGCTTTTATTTAACCGGGGTAATCTGCGGATTGAAAATGCAAACCAAAAAATTATCTTGTTAATCCTGCCTGCCCCGTGCAATTCCGTTAGGACAGCGAAGCGTATTTCACTGGGGTAAATCCTGTCCAAATAATTCTTTGCGGCTTGGCGTCTTTGTTTACCCCGCCTGCCCCGTTAAATTCCGAAGGACAGAATAGCGTATTTAACCGGGGTAGCTCCGGGAGATGGTACTGGGGCGCGAGACTTCTTTATAATTTTTGGATGTCCCCCAGGTCCCTGCCACCTTTTTCTTGACAAAGCGTCCCATAATAGGTACACATCCAATGTATGGATGCAAAAAGAAGAAAAATTATCGATGTTCAGTTCTATAAGTCAGACACAGGGAGTATCCCGGTCAAGGAATGGTTGAAAAAATTGACCGCCGCAGACAGAAAGAATATCGGTGATGATATCCGGACTGTTGAATTCGGATGGCCTATTGGCATGCCACTTGTGGGAAAAATAGATACGAGTTTATGGGAAGTCCGTTCCAATTTATCAAATAACCGGATTTCCAGAGTTCTTTTCACGGTATACAGCGATATGATGATTCTTTTACATGCTTTTATCAAAAAGACCTCAAAAACGCCCAAAAATGATCTGAAGACAGCAAAACGACGTATGTCACATATGAAAAAGGAGAAAACAAATGACCGGGACTCATAAAAATTTAGGCGGGAGTTTCAATGATTTTCTTGAAGAAGAAGGTATCCTTGAAGAATGCACGGAAACGGCCATCAAAAGAGTATTAGCATGGCAAATAGAGCAGGAAATGAAAAAGAATAACTTGTCGAAATCAGCTATGGCAAGAAAAATGAAAACAAGCCGATCATCCCTTGACAGAATCCTTGATCCTGTTAATGAATCAGTGACATTACATACCTTAAAAAAAGCAGCTCATGCCGTCGGTCGAACAGTAAAGCTCGAATTGGCCTAAAAACCACCACCCATGCAATCCCGAAGGGATTCATCTTTACCCCGCCTGCCCCATAACTTTAGTTCTTAGTTTTCGGTTTTGAGTTTTGGGTTGCTCTCCCTTGTGGTTTTCACGATGCTCGTCAGTATTTTCGTGATGCTTGAAATATCTTTTTCAAGAAGCTCTATCTTACTTTCCTCACCCTTTTTTGCTCCCCAAGATCATTTTTTTGGACAGGTTTTCTTTGAATCTTCGTGTTCTTCTATCCGGGCTGCGGCCTGATAAGCCACGAAGGCTTGATCCCCAGTGCCATTAAGAAGGCCTTCTGGTCTGAATAAAGCGGTTTGCCCAGTCGGCGTTCATTGCCGACTTTGATGACCA
>JAYEIR010000073.1:2304-4265 GCA_034660135.1 Thermodesulfobacteriota bacterium | reverse complement strand
GTGATACAAACCTTGAAGGTAGAAAGATCGATATCGTTTATTTACACAATACGTTACCTCTTGTAAAAGACAAGCAACGAGCTTTGGATGAAATAACCCGTGTTTTAAAAGTTGGTGGAAAATTATCTTATATGAGTAGAACTTTTTCGCGTGTTGTTGGGAAGGGTTCGATGAATGGTGAAAGATTGAAGAATAATTTAGAAGCTGACAATAAGTTTAAGCTGGTCAGAGAAAAAAATGGACATTTAATATTTGAAAAATTAGAAAAGAAAAATGCATAGCAGGATTCAGGCTGACACAAAAAGCGTTATGGGCAAATATTAGATTCACTATAAAGAAAGGGTAATCAAAGATTTGGGTAATCTGTCACTTGATTGGGGCCGGGCAAAACCGTGCCACTTTGGACAAGCATTCCTAATCGAAAGTCCAGCATTTTCAATATGTTTTCATTCATCGCCGCCCGGCCCCTCAGTTCGGCATTGGGTGTTTATTTCCTGCGATTGGTTTCAACTATATCAGAAACCTTCTTGGAGGTGTATTTAGATGCAAGTGATAGTAATCAATGGAAATACAAAAACTAGTGGATTTATTGCTGATACTCTGGATATTGTTGCCGCTTACCTCGAAAAGCAAGGAGTGGAAATACAGAGACTACGCTTGGCTGAAAAGGGAGGTTGATAAGTCCAAGCGTTATCAGACCTCCCCTCTTTGAAATACGCGTAGAATTATCTCATGGAAAGGAATATCAGGATTGGCACATCCGGGTGGAACTACCCGCACTGGAGGGAGATATTCTATCCGGTGGAATGCCCCAAATCAAAATGGCTGGAATACTATACCCGGCATTTTGACACGGTCGAGCTCAATGCCACCTTTTACGGGCTTCCCAAACCTGAGACCTTTGGCAAATGGAAGCAAAGGACTCCTGATGATTTCCTTTGGGCAGTAAAGGCGAACAGGTATATTACACACACAAAACGATTGAAAGAACCAGAGGAATCTCTGGGACGATTCTACAAGGCCGCAATCTCTCTGCAAGAAAAATTGGGCCCCGTGCTCTTCCAGTTGCCCCCGAGTCTTTCTTTTGATGAACAGGACTTTGAGGTTTTCTGTCAATCTCTGAACCAATCTCAACGCCATGCCCTGGAGATCAGGCACCATTCCTGGATCAGTGATCGCGTTTTTGCCATCCTGAAAAACTACAACATCGCCTTTTGCGTTGCAGACACCGCAGGCCGTTATCCATACCATGAAGTGGTGACCGCCGATTTTATCTATATCCGTCTGCACGGTTCCAGGAAGCTTTATGTCTCTGAGTATTCAGAAGAGGAGCTTAAGACCTGGGCCGAAAAGATTGCAGCATGGGGAAAGGATACATACATTTATTTTGATAATGATTTCGAGGGCTATGCAGTAAAAAACGCCAAACGACTGAAGGAAATCATTGGTCTTTCTTGAAAACGAGACGCCGGACTATCCTTTTTCAGTACGATCTTTCAGATAACAATAGACGTCGTCAATGACTTTTTCTGAGATCTCTTTCATGGCCTGGCTCATGGCCTCGGCCAGGGCACAGGGGTTTTTCCGTTTACACGCTTTAGTGGCACAATAAGTTTTCTGGAAGACCACCATCTTGCTGACATCCGGCTCATTTCCAGCCATCAGAGTAATACTTACGCACAGGACCGCCTCCCAATCATCGTCCATGTCCCGTTCAAGAAATTGATCCACTGAACCTTCCAGGGTATAGGAAAATGTGATAGCGGGACGCTCTTTTAAAATTTAACAACTCAATTGATAAGCATGATTTCAATTCAATTTTAAAAGAGCGTCCACTGATCTCGGTTATCTTCTTGTGCCCTTTAATAACATCCACTTCTCCGGAAACCAGAATATACAGATCCTGGGAATCATCACCCTCAAGAAGGATGGTCTGCCCTGTCTTGAACGTCACGAGGTAT
>JAYEIR010000073.1:0-2204 GCA_034660135.1 Thermodesulfobacteriota bacterium | reverse complement strand
ACTGATCTCGGTTATCTTCTTGTGCCCTTTAATAACATCCACTTCTCCGGAAACCAGAATATACAGATCCTGGGAATCATCACCCTCAAGAAGGATGGTCTGCCCTGTCTTGAACGTCACGAGGTATTTGTTCAATTCAGGACTATCTATCATCTGGTCCAACATGGGAGAATCCACTGATATACAGATCTTGTTAAGTGGTCTATTTGTCGAGTGGTTAACTCGTTAAAATCATAGACCATAAAAATCAGGCCGGCCTGACGGTAGGGAGGACAGGCTTTAAGCCGACTAATTAGTGCCTGAACGAAAACCCTGTTCAGGCACGATTTTGGATTTTGGATTTTAGATTTTGGATTAATGGAATCAATCCCAACTCAGTAAAAACCTCATGATTGATGTTGTGTTCGTTTTCATTTCGAGGTTTTCGTTCAGTCACTAATTCAGGCACTAATTAAGTATAGTCAAATGGTCTCTTCGAGTCAACAGCATGGAACATAGCCACTGTCGGCCAATCTCCCCAGCCCCTCACTCACGGAAATGGTCCTGCCAAAAACGGATCTTCACTTGCATTCGGATAGTTAATTATGCTAATGATATCTCTTAAGATTTATATAACAGTGTTGTGCTTTCATCTCGTAAGTTCACGCCCATACCTTGTCCACACAAGGCACATACTGTGTCAGGCCAGGGAGGATATCTGTAATGGCCGACTTCCGTAAATACTGTGTCCGCCTGCTGCTGTTTGCAAACATCGGCTTTCTGATTGGCAGCATCCTTCTGTCAGGTTGTGCAGAAACACCCATAATGGGGGCTCCACTTAGCCATCTAAAACTCATGGACGGAGTCTATGAGGGGACCTATAAAAGTTGGCCCAACAGCGCCGTGACAAAGGTGACAATCAAAGATAACAGGATTGTCAACATTGAAATAGTTGAGCACTGGGCATTTATGGGCAAAAAGGCCGAACTGCCTATTTCAGAAAGAATAATCAAGAATCAATCAACAAGAGTCGATGCTGTCAGCGGGGCAACGAACAGCAGCATTGTAATCATGAATGCAGTCCAAAAAGCAGTTGAAAAAGCATATCAAAATCAAACCGGGCGCTGACCCCCTTCTATCCCCCTTTATTTTATCTTAGAAAACCACGTCCTGTGGGCGTGGATTCTGTACTGTTAAATGTACCGGCTTAAAACTATGCCGAGTGAAAGCAGCAGCCCGTGGGCAATCAGGGTCTGAATGGTCAGCACCTGTGCGGGAACTGTCCCTTCATGGGAGAGGTATTCCCGCCACAGGATCCTCATGGCCTTCATTGCTAAGGGAAAAGCCATGAAGGAGAGCATGATCAAATAGGAAAACCCCGCAACTCCAATCAAGAAAAAGACGATTACAAACGCCATTGACATGATGACACAGTAGAGATACCTGGAATACCCAGGCCCCAATCTCACAACCAAATTCCTCTTATTTGCCATGCGATCAGCCTCATAGTCCGGAAACTGATTAATCCAGATTACCCCTGCAATGAAAAAGCCTTGAGGGACCCCGATGGCAAAGGCCGGCCAGCTCAAAGAACCGGACATCACATAATAGGTTCCTAAGGTGACAAGCGGCCCGAAGGCAAAAAAGATCACTGCTTCACCCCAGCCCCGCGACATGAGCTGTAAAGGGGGCGCTGAATAGGCCCACCCTGCTCCAAGACCCAGGAGCCCGATTGGGATGACAAGCGATCTATTGAGACAGATGAGCCAGATACCAACAGTAAAACCGATGGCAAAGAAGAATAATGCCATGAACAGGATCGTGCGGGGTGCCAATCCTCCATCTTGAATAGCACGGCTTCCACCACTGAAAGGTGTTACGCGCATGTTGATCGGATCGCTTCCCTTGGAGTCAAAATAATCATTGAGCAGGTTGGCGCCGAGGTGGAGGCCGGTTATTCCCACAGCGCATAACAATAACAGCCAAATAGAAAAAGTTTTTGAACTCAAGGCAAAGGCTGCGCCAATGATGACCGGTATTAAGGATCCTGCAAGGAACGGCGCCCTAAGCGCCTTTAGATAAATACTCATGGTTGAAGCTCACTTTTATAGTTTATACGCGTTAGTCAAAAGGCCATTTTTCGTCGCCGTGTTCAAAAAATTCGCCTGACCCTGTCTTTTCCGCCTTTCCAGCAACACCAAACTTCGATCTATAGTTCCGGTTAT
>JAYEIR010000072.1:0-19286 GCA_034660135.1 Thermodesulfobacteriota bacterium | reverse complement strand
CCTGCAGACTATGATCCGAATCGTGCCATGAGTGGCATGCTGATCCAGGAATGGCTGAGGATGGCAGGGATGCCGGCCTATTCAAAGCCCATGGCCTTTGGATCGTTGATCCAGCAGGTCAAGCTGCGGCACGAATTTGATACGTTTATTCTGGGATACGGGAACTTGTCTCTTGATCCTGACTATTTGAGGAATTTTTTTCTTTCCAAGAATGACAAGCCACGTGGATGGGACATGAGCGGGTACAATAATCCCCGTTTTGATCAAATAGCAAATGAATCTGCAATGGAGATGAACCCTGAAAAACGGAAGAAACTTATATGGGAGATGCAGAAGATAATAATTGGTGATATCCCGTATTTCCCACTCTACAACCCGAAACTTATGGAAGCGGTCCGCACGGGGAAATTCAGTGGATGGGTGCAGATGTTAGGAGGAATAGGAAACATCTGGTCCTTTTGCGAGTTAAAACCAGTGGATTATTTATTTCCAGACCCTTAGGAACGTGGACGAAACAACTTCCGTAAGTAGGCGCTCGGATTTAGGGTGGATTTGTTCGATCCGAAAGCTCAAAACCACAGTAATAGCAAGACTATTTCGAGGATTTTGAGATTGAGGACCGGACAAAGATGCCCTGAAGCCGGGATGCATAGTTGTGGAAGTTATTTCGTCCACGTTCCTTAGCACTTCTCCCCGGCCAATTTCCTGCCGAGCCCTTAAAACAGACCTGTGATGATCCCGTTTTCGTCGATATCAATCCTCTCGGCAGAAGGTACTTGCGGAAGCCCGGGCATACGCATCATATTGCCGGTAATGGGGATCAAAAATCCTGCACCCGTAGCAACTTCGATCTCGCGCACAGTCACTTCAAAATCATGAGGACGACCCAAGAGACCTGGCTTATCAGAAAGTGAACTCTGGGTCTTGGCCATACAGATGGGAAGCCCATCCAACCCGATGCGGTTGATCTTTCTGAGGTCTTTTTGAGCCCAGGGAGCATATTCCACTGCAGAGGCCCCATAAATCCTTTTGGCAATAATTTCGATCTTTTCCCTGACTGACTGGTTCGAATCATACAGAGGGGAATATTTGGCTTGGCATTGAGTGGCCGTATCATCCACAAGCCTGGCCAGTTCAACCGCACCTTCTCCTCCCCGGCTCCAGACATCGGCCACGGCAACTTTCACATCCAGATCCCGGCATTCCTCTTGAATAACACGCAACTCATCTTCCGTGTCCGCCTGAAACCTGTTGATGGCCACAATTGGTGTCAAGTTGAAGAGCCGTACATTCTCCACCTGTTTTTCCAGGTTGCACATTCCCCTGACAAGGGCCCTGAGGTCCGGTTTCGCAAGATTTTCCGGTTTGACTCCGCCATGGTGTTTAAGGGCCCGGGCCGTGACAACCAGGACAACGGTACTCGGGAAGAGACCTGAAGACCGGCAAAAGATATCCATAAACTTCTCACCGCCCAGGTCAAAGCCAAAACCGGCTTCCGTTACTACATAATCGGACAGGGTCAGTCCCATGCGGGTGGCAATCACAGAGTTGGTCCCCTGTGCGATGTTGGCAAATGGTCCACCATGCATGATCGCCGGATTTCCTTCCATGGTCTGTACCAGATTGGGTTTGATTGCGTCCTTGAGCAGAGCGGCCATGGCTCCCTGGGCATTAAGATCACGTGCAAAGACGGGCCTTCCGTCCAGGCTGAAGCCTACAAAGATATTTGCAAGGCGCTTTTTCAGGTCACCAAGATCGTCCGCAAGGCATAGGATAGCCATGACCTCTGAGGCTGCAGTAATGTCGAAACCGGTTTCCCTGGGCACACCTGACATGCCCCCGCCCAAGCCAATAACCACCCGCCGCAGGCAGCGGTCATTCATATCCATGACACGCTTCCAGGAAATCGTCCTCGGATCTAAGTTTAACGACCGGTTTTTGCTCTGAATGTTGTTGTCAATCAGGGCCGTGAGCAGGTTATGGGATTTTTCAATGGCCGAAAAATCGCCTGTGAAATGGAGGTTGATATCCTCCATAGGGAGTAGCTGGGAATACCCGCCACCTGTTGCCCCGCCCTTTATACCAAACACCGGGCCCAGAGAGGGCTCGCGAAGCACAACAGTAGTCTGTCTGCCAATGCGGTTCAGCCCTTCGGAAAGGCCAATGGATACGGTTGTCTTTCCCTCACCCGGCGGGGTGGGAGTAATAGCGGATACAAGAATCAGCTTCCTCGCAGCCGCTTTTTCCCTGTCAATCAGACAAAGGGGAAGCTTGGCCTTGTACTTGCCATAGGGCTCAATATCGTCCGGTGCAAGCCCTAACTTCTCCGCAACTACCTGGATAGGGAGTAATTCCGCTTCATGTGCAATCTCAATATCGGATTTCATAGTTCTATTTAATGCCATAGTATTCCTTTCTGCCGAGTCCTGATCGAGCCAGGAGCAAGGTACATTCAATAGACCTGCCCACCCCTTGCAATAGGATATTGCCTGCCATATCCAAAGGGCCTTGTGGTTATTCTCAGGCATGGCGGGGCCTGCTGCCGCTTATATTCATTAAAGGACAGACGATGCAGAACGTCCTTTACAACAGCGGGGTCATGTCCTTGCTCCACAATTTCGTCAACCCCGAGATTTCGCTCCAGCACTGCCTCAAGTATGTCGTCCAGGATATCATAAGGCGGAAGTGAATCCTGGTCTGTCTGGTCCAGCCTCAATTCAGCAGATGGAGGCCTGGATATAATCCGTTCCGGGATAATCTCGCTATTTCTGTTTATGTAATTGCACAAGCCATAACAAAAAGTCTTGCTGACATCACTAATGACAGCCAGCCCCCCGCACATATCCCCGTAAAGAGTGCAATATCCCATTGCCAGTTCCGACTTGTTCCCGGTGGCAAGGAGAAGGGCTTTGAACTTATTGGACATGGCCATCAGGATATTTCCGCGGACACGGGCCTGAATGTTTTCTTCTGTTTCATCTTGTTCCAGACCCGCAAAGAGCCCGGCCAAAGCCCTGTTGCAGGTTTCAATAAGCTCATTAATGGGTATCTCCTCAAAACGAATTCCAAGGTTTCCTGCCAGGGTCCTGGCATCTTCTTTGCTCATCTCGGATGTATAGGGAGACGGCATGCTCACGCCGGTGACGTTTTCAGGCCCCATGGCCTCACGCGCAATAAACGCGACCAAAGAGGAGTCAAGTCCTCCGCTCAGGCCTAACAGGACCTTGCTGAACCCGCACTTGGCGGCATAGTCCCGCATGCCCATGATAAGGCCACTTAGAATGGATTCTTCATCCGAAACCCAGGGATTCGTGATTTCATCGTAGCCCTCGTCTGTATCCCAAACAGACAGATCCGGCTCAAACTGTCTTCCTATACATATCAACCTGCCATCCTGATCCACTACCATGCTTGAGCCGTCAAACAGCAGCCCATCATTTCCTCCCACCTGGTTACAGTAAATCGTGGGGACATGGTATTCCCGTGATATTCTTCTCAATATGTTCAGTCTTGATGCCCCTATATTTTTAGTAAAAGGGGAGGCGGATATATTTATGAGCACATCAATGCCCGAGCCTACAAACCCGTATACCGGCTCTGCTCCATGACCCGGTACTGACAGGAAATCATCCGGACTCCATGTGTCCTCAAACATGGACACAGTGACACCAAACCTCTTCCCTCCCATATCAAAAATCAGGCTTTCTGCGGGGGGCTCAAGATACCGTGTTTCATCACACGCATCGTGGTCGGCAAACAGCCTCTTGCCGCCCCTTGCAACCATACGTCCATCTCTTATCAGGGCCGCGCCGTTAATTAGAGGCTTCCCGGTTTTCAGCGGATTTTCGTACACGTGCCCCAAAAGAATCGCGATGTCATGGATCCGGGAAGCAAGTTCATTGAATCGTGCAATGTTTTCCTCGGTAAAAGATGACCTCTCGAGAAGATCTTTTGGCGGGCAGCCCATAAGGGACATCCCCGGGAAAACAACAAGGAGGCATCCCGAGTCTTTTGCACGATCGCTCGCATCCTTGATCAATGATATATTATATTCAAAATCACCGATAACAGGATTTACCTGACATATTGCTATTTTCATAATCCCTCTTTTGGAAATGCCCCACGTCTGAGCTGAAAACTATTGAGATACCGGTTTCTGACCGGTTGATTTTTTGACCACACGGAACATAAGTTTGAAAGCAGTGCCTCCGGATTGGGCACATTGCTCTTCACCCTGCACATAAGAACATCTATATATCACCCCGGGACAGGAGTCGTCTTCTTCCGGCATATATCCACATCTTGTGCTCTCACATTCTACCCGAAACCCATAAACCTCCGCGAATATCTTGAGCCTTAACAGTTCCAGGCCCTTCCCTCCTGCATCAAAGTCAAAGGGCCTCTTTGTGGAATAGAGGTCAGTTTCTTTCGCATGATAAAAGCCACCAAAGATCTGTTTCCGGCTTTCTTCGGTGATACCCACGCCTGTGTCCCTGACCACGACTTCCACCGTGTCAGATTCAGCCCGAAGGGAAACCAGGACCTTTCCCCCATCAGGTGTGTTTTCTATGGCATTCTTGATAAGGGTCATAAGAATCTTTTCAGGCACATCCACGCCAATCAGAACATCTTGATCTTCTTTGATATCTGTGAGCAACCGGATATCCCTGTGAGATGAAAGTTCCCTAACCAGCGCTGCCACGCGTTCAACACAGGGTCCTATTCTCAATATTTGCACATTTGTCATCCTGACAGGAAAGAACTCTTCAATCCTGTCCTTCACATTCTGCAGGGTATCGGCATACTCAGGGTCTCCCTCTCCGAGTAATTCCAGGAGGTCCAGGGTCTGTTCAAGCCAGGGCCTGAGCCTGTAATCCCCTTCAAAGCCCCGTTGTTTTACTATATCGTCTACTTCGGCCTGGATATCCTGTAATCTTTTTAGATTCCTTTTAATCCTGTCAATGGGTCTTTGATTCTCAGGGGTTTCTAATCTTTTCAATGACGCAAGAGCTATGGAAAGAGGGGTCCTCAGCTCGTGAGAAAGATGATCCAGCACCCTGTGGCGTGCACGATCCAGTGCCTTTGATTCTGTTATGTCCTTGAATACTACCACAATGCCTTCATCTTTCCATTTGCCCGATTCGAGGCGCAGGAACGAGGTAGTTACTGCAAGGTCAAGACGCCGGCCGTCACCTCTCCTGAAAGGGACCTCCTTGTACAGCCTGGTCTCTTTGTTCTGAATTCCACTAATGAGTATGTCGTTAAACGCGTCATTTTCAGGCTCATCCATAAAAAGCCGGGCATAGGTCCTGTCCCTAATTTCTTCAAATTTGAGGCATAGAAGATCCAGGCCGGCCGGATTAATATGCGTAATATAACCCTGAAAATCGAGGACTAAAACCCCGTCACTCATACTTTCAATAATAACCGAAGAAAGACTGTCATCCATAGATAGAACCTGTCCCTGATCTGCTGGAATCTCAAAAACACAGAGGATCAAATCTCTGGTTCCCAATGTTCTTATCAAACAATATACTTAACTTCAACCTTTGCCTTGATATCCCTCAGGAAAACGTCAAAGCGCGACGCGCATGCGGGGACATAACACAACTCGAAAAGAACATAATCTCACGCAAAGGTGCTTAAGTTTTTCTTTTGTTCTCTGCGTGCTTTGCGTGAGCATTTTATAGGCTGCCTATGCCAACATGATTTCAACCTATTATCAGCAAGAATGGCGAAAAACAGCAATTCTAATTATGCGATTTTGTAGGTTGGGTTGAGTTACGAAACCCAACTAAATGTAAGGAATTGGCCTAAATTTGTTGGGTTTCGCTTCGCTCAACCCAACCTACGCCTTGATCGATTCCCATAATTAGTGACTGAACGAAAACCCCGTTCAGGCACAGTTTTGAGTTTTTGGTTTTGAGTTTTGGGTTAATGCAAACGACTTGAACTGATTATAAACCGATGAACAATGTTGGGCGTTTCAAATTTCGAGGTTTTCGTTCAGGCACTAATTAGAATTGCTGGGCGAAAAATCCAGTTCTTGACTTTTTTTTATAGGGATGTTACATTATGATTAAGATTACTGGGCGTGGTAATATCGCCTGCTTTTGGTATACATTCAAATTGATTTCCGATCCAAACAATCCCCCGTGTTCCCGTTCGATTCAGGGTGGACGAGGGGGGCTCTTGTTTCCACCTTTACCCAAAAATTTGAGTAATACTTGCCCGTATTGTATCTTACAATCTGTCTCTAAACGGGAAAACGGGTCAAGATTCACATGTCGCCAATCATTTTGATTTGACAGGAAGGTAGTTTTTTGCCTTGGATAACCAGGTATCAGGAGGTAGTTTTGGAAACAACAGGAACGGCCGGCAACAAGGGAAAAGGGGTTCGCTCGGATTGTATTGTCACGATTGAATTAGCCCAGACCGGCGGAATTGAGATAGAACTCAACAGCAAGGTTGGAAAACTTTACAGTGATCACATCCTTGGGCTTTGTAAAGAAGAGATGGCGTTTTTTGAAATAGAAAACGCCAGGGTCCGGATAGAAGATAGTGGTGCGCTCCATTTTGTACTTGCTGCAAGAATCGAAGCTGCGGTCAAGGAATGTATTGACACGCAAAAAGAATATCTCCTTGAAATGATTCCGGACAATCTATATCAGACGGCAAAAGATCGCTACCGTCGCTCTCGTCTTTACCTCCCCGGCAACACTCCAAGTTTTATGATAAACGCCGGGATTCATAGGTCGGACGGGATTATTCTGGATTTGGAAGATGCAGTTGCACCGGCAAAAAAGCATGAGGCACGATTGTTGGTGAGAAACGCGTTGAGACAAGTCAATTTTTATGGCGCAGAACGTATGGTGAGGATCAATCAAGTCCCGATGGGTCTGGAGGACCTGCATTATGTAATTCCTCACAACGTCAATGTGATTCTTGTTCCAAAATGTGAGAGTGCCGACGAGATAATAAAAGTTGAACAGGAAATAGCAAAAATCTCCCGGGAAAAGGGCATAGAATCTCCTGTTTATATTATGCCGATAATCGAAAGTGCGTTGGGAGTTATCAAGGCCTTTGAGATCGCAATCTCTTCTCCTAATGTAGTCGCGCTTGCAATTGGTTTAGAGGACTACACTGCCGACCTCGGAGCACAACGAACCAGAGAGGGGCATGAGACCTTTTTCGCCAGGAGTCAGATCGTCAATGCGGCCAGAGCAGCAGGAATTCAGCCCATAGATTCCGTGTTTTCCGATGTCTCTGACATGGAGGCACTGAAAGAGAACGTGCTTGAATCAAAATCTCTTGGGTTTGATGGGATGGGGTGTATTCACCCAAGGCAAATAGAGGTCATTCACAAGTATTATGCCCCTGATGATTTGGAGATAACAAGAGCCAAAAACATAATGAATGCATTTCATGAGGCCGCGGACAAGGGCCTGGGGGTTGTGTCCCTTGGGTCAAAGATGATTGATCCTCCTGTCGTGAAAAGGGCTCAAAGAACAATAGATCTGGCCATAAAGGCGGGGAAATGTTCAGTGGACTGGAGGGACAAACATGGGAACTGAATTTGTAAGAAATGCCGCAGGGAGAATTGTTCCAACCGAAATAAACGGGAAGGAAATTATTCCTTTTAAGGGTATTGGCAAGCATATCCCGGATGGAAGGAAATATGGACCACCCATACACTCATCAGTCCATTATCCGCCTGACGGCAACAAGGTGGTTCCTTCCCTGAAAGAGGCTATGATCCAGTGCGGATTACGTGACGGGATGACTATTTCTTCTCATCATCATCTCCGTAATGGTGATTTGATATCTAATGAAATCTTCAGAATTGCATCTGAACTGGGGATAAAAGATCTTGTCTGGTTCCCTTCCGCATCCTTCCCTTGTCATGAACCTATCATAGAGTATCTAAAAGATGGCACCATAGACCATATCGAAGGGAGCATGAACGGCCCGCTTGGCAGGTTTACATCTCAGGGCAAAATGAAGGGCACCGGGGTTCTTCGTTCCCATGGCGGTAGATACCAGGCAGTTCAGGACGGTGAGGTTCAAATTGATATTGCGATTATCGCGGCCCCAACGTCTGATCCTTTTGGGAATGCAAACGGGTTATACGGGCCGTCTGCATGCGGAGGATTGGGTTATGCCCTCGCAGATTATCAATACGCGCACAGGATCATTATTGTTACGGATAACCTGGTCCGGTTCCCATGTCTTCCCATGCAGATTGTCGGGAATTATGTTGATTGTGTTGTAGCGGTTGACAAGATCGGAATTCCTGAAAAAATCGTCTCAGGAACCACACGGATAACCACAAGCCCGGATCGATTGTTCCTCGCTGAATTAACCGCCGGATTTTGCGATGAAGCAGGCCTTATTCATGATGGATTTTCTTTTCAAACGGGTGCCGGCGGGACTTCACTCGCAATCGGGACTTACTTTCACAAGATACTCAAAGAACGCGGGATCAAGGCACGGTTTGCCTCGGGCGGCAGCACGCAATACATAGTGAAAATGCTTGAAGACGGTTGCCTGGATTATATCCTGGATGCCCAGACCTTTGATCTTGATTCAGTCCGTTCCATGAGAGAAAATCCTAACCATACGGATCTTTCCATTTTTAATTGTTATGACTATCATGGAAAGGGGAATTTTACCACCATGATGGATGTTGTGATCCTGGGGGCAACGGAAGTCGATGTGAATTTCAACGGGAACGTAGTAACGCATTCTGACGGTTACTTGTTGCACGGGATAGGCGGCTGGCAGAATGCCCTTTTCGGAAGAAATGTGATTATCCCTATCCCGTTGTTCCGGGACAGGATCCCCGTTATCCGTGACGAAGTTACCACACTCTGCGGTCCCGGCGAACTGATTGACGTTATTGTAACTGAAAGAGGCATCGCTATTAACCCTCTCAGGACCGATCTGATAGAAAAGGTAAAGGATTCGGACCTGCCAATAAAGACAATCCGGGAACTAAAGGAAGAGGCAGAAAAGATCTGTGGAAAACCAAGCCCCCCGGAATTCGAGGAAAAAACTATTGCAGCAATAAAATGGGTTGACGGGACTGTAATAGACATTGTGAGGCAAATTAGAGAACAGGTAAGTTCTAAATAACTTCGGATAAAAGCAGGGATTACAGGCATCGGGATCTCTCGTATGCCGCTAATTATTAAGCTATTACGATAGGAGGAAATATGACAAAAAGAACAATAGTTTTGATGCCGGGTGACGGCATAGGTAAAAAAGTTTTGCCGGAGGCCGTGAGGGTCCTGGATGCAGTCGGATTTGATGCCGATTATGTTCATGCAGACATTGGATGGGAATTCTGGTGCAAACAGGGAAATCCACTTCCTGACAGGACACTGGAATTGTTGGAAGAGCACAAGATCAGTCTTTTCGGTGCGATTACTTCCAAGCCTAAGGGGGATGCGGCAAAAGAGCTGGCTCCCGAACTCCAGGACAAGGGATATGTGTACTATAGCCCGATCGTTGGATTGAGACAGCATTTTGATCTCGACATCTGCATCCGTCCCTGCAAGACATTTAAGGGCAACCCTCTCAATTTTATTAGAAGAGGACAGGGGGACATAATAGAGGAACCTGAAATCGATGCGGTAATTTTCCGCCAGAATACAGAAGGGCTGTACGGTGGCGTAGAATGGACAGATCCGCCGGATGAAGTCTATGCTGCATTAAATACCCATCCGAAAATGAAGGCATTTTCCCAGTGTCCCAAAGAAGAGCTTGCCATATCCACCAGGATTTTTACAAAAAAGGCCTCCACGAGAATTATTAGAGCGGCCTTTGAACACGCAAGAAAATTCGGGTATGAATCCGTGACTCTTTGCGAAAAGCCGAATGTCATCAGAGAAACATCCGGGATGATGCTCAGCATTGCCCAGGAAATGGTCAAAGAATATGATGGCATTTCCCTGAAAAATACCAACATAGATGCCCAGATGATGTGGCTGACCAAAAATCCCGAGACCTACGGTGTGCTTGTCAGCGGCAACATGTTTGGAGATATTGTATCTGACGGTTTTGCCGGGCTTATCGGCGGGCTGGGTTTTGCCTGCAGCGCAAATATTGGCGAAGAAATCGCAATTTTCGAACCAACACATGGTTCTGCTCCGATATATGCGGACTATGAAAAGCCGATTGTTAATCCAATTGCTATGATACTTTCTGCCTGCATGATGCTCGACCATATTGGTGAAACAGAAAAGGCGGTCAGGATACGCAACGCAGTGGGCAGGGTTGTGGAAGCAGGAAAAGTCAGGTCCTATGACATGATGAAACTTCGCGGTTCACCTGAAGTCTTCAATCAAGGCGCAGCCTCAACGCCTGAGGTTACAGACGCAATTATTGAATCTTTGTAAGGCATAAGGTCAAGCCTATGATGAATGAAAAAATGGGGGGATAAGAAAATGGACATAAAAGAATTGTGGCCTGAACTGGACTGGATAAAAGATGACGATCTAAAAGAAAAGACAGCCAACACATGGAAACTTGCACTAAAAAGAAGCGTATTAACGGCTGAAGATCTTCAGACTATTCCTTTTACCCTTCTGGTGCCTGACATAAAAGTAAGCTTTATGGCCCATAAGAGGGCTGTTGTTCATATTGCCAAAGAAAGCGGGGAGAAGATGAACTATTTCTTCAAAGATGACCTGCCTGTAAATATGGATGTCCTGATTGCCGGGGCAATCTTGTGTGACGTGGGTAAATTGGTGGAATATGAGCTGGATGAGAACGGCAAGGCGGTCCAGGGAAGCTATGGAAAGTATTTGAGGCATCCTTTTTCCGGGGTCTCTCTCGCTGAGGAATGCAATGTTCCTGCAGAAGTGTGTCATATCATAGCCGCCCATGCAACAGAAGGGGATCTAATCAAGAGGTCCACTGAGGCATATGTGGTTCATCATTCTGATTTCATGACTTTTCTTCCGTTCAAAAGCAGATTGCAGGTATAAGGAGATAAGAATGACAATTATTGAAAAGATCATTGCAGGGCACTCAAACAAGGACAAGGTCGCCCCTGGAGAAATCGTTGACATTACAATTGATGTCAGAGTTGCCCGTGATTTCGGGGGGGCTAATGTTGTAAAAAACCTCCAGGATAATAATCTGGAAATTGCTGATCCTTCGAGGACCTTTTTCACTTTTGATTGTAATCCTACGGGCTCGGACCAGAAATATGCCGCAAACCAGCAGTTCTGCAGGGAATATGCACGTGAAATGGGCATTAAAGTCTATGATATCAATTCGGGAATTGGCACACACCTCGTCATTGATAAGGGGCTTGTCTATCCGGGATGCACAATCATATCCACCGATTCTCATGCCAATATCTTAGGTTCCATCGGTGCTTTTGGCCAGGGAATGGGAGATCAGGATATGGCTGCCGCCTGGGCCCATGGCAAGCTCTGGTTCAAGGTCCCTGAATCCGTGAAGATAACCTTGAAAGGAAAAAGACCGGGTAATATATCTGCAAAAGACATCATATTGAACCTCCTGAACAGATTCGGTTCAAGTCAATTGCTGGGTTATGCGGTTGAATTCTACGGTGAAGAAGTTGATAAAATGACTCTCGACGAGAGGATCACAATTGCATCCATGGCCACAGAGATGGGGGCGATTATTATGCTTTTCCCACCATCTGAAGAGATAATGAATTACTGCGAGGAACATGCCGGCAGAAAACTTGAGCGAATCCAGGCAGATCCTGATGCGGTTTACAATGAAGAATTTGAACTCGATTTTGAGAGTTTTGTGCCGATGATCTCCATGCCGGGCCAGCCCCATGATACAGTGAACGTTAATGACGTCAAAAAAATCAAGATAGATTCTGCATTTATTGGGTCCTGTACAAACGGGAGGATGGAGGACATGCAAATTACGGCAGACATCCTCAAAGGACGACAGGTGGCGCCAGGGGTAGTCCTGAAGATTGTTCCGAGCACAGAGGAAATCTGGAATAAGTGCCTTGAACAAGGCATTATTTCTATTTTCAAGAAGGCCGGCGCGCTCGTTGGAAATGCAGGATGTGCAGGTTGTGCGGCAGGGCAGATCGGACAAAACGGGCCGGGAGAAGTCACGGTTAGCACTGGTAACAGGAATTTTCCAGGAAAACAGGGCAAGGGCGATGTTTATCTCGCATCCCCGGCAATTGCCGCGGCTTCCGCAGTATCAGGCTATATCACGACACCGGATGATATTCCTGACAAGCCCGCTGAATTTCCCGTGGCCAAACCAAAAAAAATCGAAACAGACATACAAAGAAAACCCGAAGAGGATAAGAACATTGTAGTTGAAGGCCGTGTCTGGGTCATCAGAAAGGATGATATTGACACGGACATGATCTATCACAACAGCTATCTCACTATTACGGATATCAATGAGATGGGCAAATATACGTTTGACAACCTGGAGGGATGGAAAGATTTTGCCGGGAAGGCCGGCAACGGCGACATTATTGTTGTCGGGAAGAACTTTGGTTCCGGAAGTTCCAGGCAGCAGGCTGTTGATTGTTTCAAATCCCTTGGGATTCAGGCAATTATTGCTGAATCTTTTGGAGCGATCTATGAACGTAATGCCATTAATGCCGCATTCCCGATTCTTACGTATGAAAATCTGGACAGCCTCGGGCTGAAAGACGGTGACGTGGTGCGAATTGATTTTGAAACGGGGATAGTCACAAACCTTGAAAATGGCAAGACCTTGGATATTGAAAGGTTTTCTGATGTTCAGATGGAAATCTACAAAAAAGGCGGGTTGATGAACTAAGAGACCCCTCTGTACTCTTGTGGTTAAGATCCTCTAAACTGCCACAAGTTATGCCTCAATCGAAAAGATAGGATTCAAGGGGTCGAGGATTCAAGGGGTAAAGAATTGCACTCAAACCCTCGAATCCTTAGAGCAGCAACCTTGCCCTGATATTCTTTACCCATTACAAAGGAGATTAAAATGCCTGGAAAGACTTTTGTTGAAAAGATTTTTGATGCTCCTGAAGGAAGCATTGTTTTTAAAAAGCCGGACATCGTGTTGTCTCACGATAACACATCGAGTATTGAAAACACTTTTAAGACAATGGGTGGCGATAAGGTTGCAGATCCCGGTCAGATTCTGAATGTCCTTGATCACAATGCGCCGCCCACCAACAGCAAACTGGCTAACGACTATCAGCAAATTCGTGATTTTGTAGAATATCAAGGAGTTGAGAAATTCCATGACGTTGGTGACGGTATCTGCCATCAGGTAATGTCGTACCATGCAAAACCGGGAATGATAATCGTTGGCAGTGACAGCCATACCTGCACCGCAGGTGCGTTCAACACATTCGCCGCGGGAATCGACAGGACAGAAACCGCAGGGCTGTGGAAGAAAGGCGAAACCTGGTTTCGCGTTCCCGAAACAATCAAGATCACCCTTCACGGGAAACTGCTGAAGCCGGTTGCAGGCAAGGACCTTTCCCTTTGGATCATTGGTATCCTCGGTTCGAGCGGCGCAAATTACATGTCTATTGAATACCATGGGGACGGCGTAAAAAGCCTGTCCATCTCTGAAAGGATGACCCTGGCAAACCTTGCTTCTGAGATGGGAGCAAAAAATGCCGTGTTCCCGCCTGATGAAGTCCTTGCAGACTTCATGGGTGGTGAGATGGGGAACGCTGTCTGGGCAGATGAGGATGCCGGATATCTTAAAGAACTCGAGATAAACCTAAAAGATGTCTTCCCGCTTGTTGCCTGCCCCCACCATGTCGATAATGTTAAGGGGATTTCCGAAGTGGCCGGAACAAAAATCCACCAGGCATTGATCGGAACCTGCACGAACGGGCGTCTTGAAGATCTCAGGATTGCGGCAGAGATCCTGGACAACAAAAAGCTCCCGAAAGGATTTCAGTTGCTAATTGTCCCGGCTTCCAAGAGCATTTTCATGCAGGCAATGAAGGAAGGAATTATTCAAACGCTGATAGATGCCGGTGCAAACATCCTGACACCGTCGTGTGGACCGTGTCTCGGAACAGGCCAGGGAATCCCTGCTGACGGATACAATGTCATTTCTACTGCCAATCGCAACTTCTTGGGAAGAATGGGAAACAAGAACGCAAACATCTATCTTGGTTCGCCTGCGATTGTCGCCATATCCTCCCGGTATGGAGAAATCACCGATCCGAGAGAGATAGACGGGGCTGAGATATTTCCATATAAAACAGAACAGAGCAAGACAGTGGAAGTAAAGGAAAGTGACAACCGCTACATACAAGGTGTCTGGAATTATGGAGATGTGGACAATTTCAATACGGACCAGATGTTTGCCGGCAATCTGACATATAATGTTAACAGTTCCGAGCCGGACAAGATCGGTCCTTATTTGTTCAAGGGGTTTGATGACAGTTTTGCTGAGAGGGTCCAAAAGGGAGATGTCATCGTTGCCGGTGACAACTTTGGCTGTGGCAGTTCCCGGGAGCATCCCTCTGTCGGACTTGCCTATGCGGGTGTCAAGGCCGTCATAGTAAAATCAGTGTCCCGGATATTTTTCCGATCCGCCATAAATCAAGGCCTGTCGATCCTTGTGCTGCCGGAAGTAGTTGACTCATATAAACCCGGAGACAACGTGACAGTGGACCTTGAAAAAGGAATCATTGCAATAAATGACAAGATATTCAATTTTGCACCTCTTCCGCCAAAATTGATGGAGATTCTTGATGCAAAAGGTCTTGTTAACTGGATCCGGAACAACTGACCTAACTGTTCACGTGTTCAAAGATTCACAGCAATTTTCTAACGCTAACAAATCAGCCACCACCAGTATAACTGGTGGTGGCTGATTCGTTACAAATTTCTGAAGCCTGAATCTGAACGGTTACCAACTGACAGACAACACAAACACTAATACCCTTAGCAGTTACGTCCAAGATTGTATCCAAGGTCAAAGGCCTTCAGGTTAATCTCCTGGAATCGTTTTTTGACATTTTCGTTGATGGCTTTGACAACTGCCCCCTTGCTCACCACTCCAGTCAATGCCACGGTTGCACCGAGGATGACGACATTGGCCACCTGTTTTGTATGTAACTCATGAATGGCAGTATGTATAGCCGGCACGCCAATCTGTTTCGCAGAATTAAGCTCTTTTGGCGTGACAGCATGATCACCATAAATAACAAGAGCGCCCTCTTCGTCAACATCATCTATCCACGAATCATATGCGCTTTGTGCAAGGACAACAAGGACATCTGATTTTATTATATGCGGAAACTTGACGGGATGCTCAGCGATGATAACCTCTGATTCGGCTGATCCTCCCCTGGCCTGGGACCCATACTCCTCAGAGCCATATACCCATTTACCGTCATGGACACCGGCATATCCAAGGATCGTTCCTGCCAGGACCATGCCCTGCCCTCCAATACCGGAAAAGCGGATTTGCTTAACATCTCCCATATGAAAATTCTCCTGTCAGGATCTTATCTTCCAATTCATCTTCACTTAATTGCCCGGCATCTTCTTGCGTGACACAACGTCTCTTGAGCATCTTGAACATTTTCGCGGCTGAATCATAGTCGTTTCGTCTTCCAAACTGGGTTGGACAAGGTGACAGTGCCTCAATAAAAGAAAACCCTTTTATAGAAAAGGCCTTTTTTATTGCATCTACGAGAAGTTCCTTCTGTGTCACCGCATAACGGGCTGCATAACTCGCCCCGGCACCAAACACCAATCTCGGCAGGTCAAACGGCCGATCCGGATTCCCCTTCATAGTTGTGGCAGTATAAGCGCCTGTAGGGGACGTTGAAGCCACCTGACCACCTGTCATGCCGTAGATCATATTGTTTGCACAGATGACTGTCATATCAATATTTCTGCGCGCAGCATGGATAAGATGGTTCCCCCCTATGGAGGTAAGATCCCCGTCTCCGCTAATTACAACGGTCTTGAGTTTCGGGTTGAACATCTTTGCGCCTATGGCAAAGGCAACAGCTCGACCATGCAAGGTATGGAGGGTATCAGCAATGAAATTGGGGCTGGGAATCCAGGCCGCGCATCCTATGCCGGATGCGAACAACATCTCATCGATATTAAGCGGCATTTCATCAATTGCCTGGAGGACAATGTTCAGCAAGACAAGATGCCCACATCCAGGGCAAAACGGCATGTCCTTTATGTCTCGACGCAGATATTTCCCAAGCTCTTTAATCGTCATATTATGTTCCTCAGTTGTTCTATTATTTCATCTGGATGGATAATTTCCCCGTTAGTCTGATTATAAGGAATAACCTCACAATCAACATATTTCATAACCTCGCCCACGACTTGTCCCATGTTCATTTCAGGCACAAGGATCTTCTTGGCCGTGCCACCAACTTGACGCATAAGTTGATCAGGAAAAGGCCAAAGGGTCTTAAGCCTGAGAAGGCCAATTCTCTTGCCTTCTTTTCTAAGGTGGTCCACAGCAAACAGGGAGCTTCTCGCAGTAAATCCATAGCAGACAATAACGGTCTCTGCATCGTCAAGATAGTATTGTTCTGTCTGAATGATTTTTTCCCGGTTATTCAAAATCTTTTTATTGATCCGGCTCACGAGCTTCGAATGGGCCGTAGCACTGTCGGTCTTTCTGAAGCCGGATTCAGTGTGTGTGGATCCGGTAACGAGAAGTTTTTCACCCTCGCCAAATGCGGGCATTGAAGGAACACCGTCATCCTCGTCAGTACCAAAAGGCGGTGCC
The DNA here is from genome assembly GCA_034660135.1 of Thermodesulfobacteriota bacterium. Lineage (GTDB taxonomy): Bacteria > Desulfobacterota > DSM-4660 > Desulfatiglandales > Desulfatiglandaceae > JAYEIR01. The sequence continues at coordinate 2,546 of JAYEIR010000072.1, read as the reverse complement.
CCTGGAATTTTCACCCTGTCAAAGACCTTCACCATGGGATCAACATCCATTCTCTCTCTCAAGTGTCCAATAGCCTGCTCTCCCATAAGAAAAACCGGAACACGGTACTGTTCGGCCAGGTTAAAGCATTCTATTGTCTGGTCATACATCTCCTGAACCGACCACGGAGACAGGGCGATAATCTGATAATCCCCGTGAGAACCCCACTGGGCCTGCATAATATCGCCGCTGGCCACCCGTGTAGCCTGACCTGTACTCGGTCCTGCCCTCTGTATATCAATGATAACCAGTGGCGCTTCAGTGAACGCCGCATAGCCGATAGCTTCCTGCATAAGACTAAAGCCCGGGCCGGAAGTGGCTGTCATGGCCTTGGCTCCAGCCCATGATGCGCCTATGACTGAACAGATTGATGCAATCTCATCTTCCATCTGGATGAATACACCATCAACATCATCAAAACGGACAGAGATTCGTTGCATAATCTCACTTGAAGGTGTAATAGGATATCCTGCATAAAACCGGCAACCCGCTGCAATAGCCCCTTCTGCTACCGCTTCATTGCCCGAAAAGTAATAATTTCCGGACTTTAACGTGCTTTCTATTTCTTTGAACTCCATAGAGAAATCCTTAGCTCCTTTCTAAAAAAAATTACGATAACAGGAATGAGCTGCAAAGTCAAGGAACAAGCCCACTGCAGTTCTAATTTGTAGCTTCCACCCGGATAGAGGACAGAGGGATCTCTTTTAATAATGCCGTACGCAACAACTCAGGTGGATAGGCTAAAGGCTGAAGGCTTTTGGGAAAAGACTTATAAAACTAATGGCATAGCCATTCAAGCATACTTCTTCCATACTTCTTCCAAATACGTCTTTTGCCGTTGAGCGGGGATTGATCAGCATCCCGGCAGAGACCTTGAAATGCCGTCATTTTGATCAGTTTGAGAGCTGTATGGAATCTCTGACGCCCAAGGATTCATAGATCTTCAGGGTCGCCTTGGCATGGTTGAGTGTATAGAAGTGTATACCACGAACATTGTTGTCGATGAGATCGCGCACCTGCTCCGTTGCCCAGTGAATGCCCACCTTTTCCACATATTCGTCGGTTTCCGCACGAAAAACCGACTTCAGAAGGCGTGCGGGAAACCTTACGCCTTCTGCCATATCAGCCATACGGATCATCCCACGCCGTGTAATAATAGGCATGATACCGGCAAGAATGGGGACATGGATACCAGCCAGCTCGCATCGTTCACAAAAATCATAGAAATCCCTGTTGTCAAAAAATAGCTGGGTAACAATATAGTCTGCCCCGGCATCAACTTTTGCCTTGAGATACTCAATTTCATTGAGCCTGTTAGGCGTAGCCGGATGGCCATCTGGAAAACCTGCGACACCAATGCCCATATGGGGGAAATGCTTCTTAATAAAGGAAACCAGATCCGCAGCATGTTTAAACCCATTTTCGACCCTGGCCGGATTAGCATGATCCTTTGGAGGATCACCGAGCAGCGCCAGGATATTCCGGATACCATTAAGGTCATATTCTTTGACAATTGACTTAACTTCGTCACTGCTCGACCCCATGCATGTCAGGTGAGATACCACGGTTATATCCGTTTCTTTCTTAATCCTGAGCACCAGCTTATGGGTAAGATCCCGCGTGGAACCGCCGGCACCATAGGTCACACTTACATAAGCAGGCTTAAGCGGCATCAAATCCGAGATTGAGTGAAACAGCTTGTCCCAACCGCTCCTGGTCTTGGGAGGAAAAAACTCAAAGCTAAATGAGATCTTTTTAGTGTTTAGTATATCTTTAATCAGCATAATTTTCCGATTTGGGCCTCCTGTAGGTGAACTTTGTCCAGAGCTTAATCTATAAGGTGAACAATTGCAAGCATGCTTTCCTTGGAACCGTGCCCCCCGGAACTGTGAACCTGAATAGTTACGAAAATTTGCATTGAGATTTAAACAGTTATGGCATCAGAAATTTGAAAACTGAAAAAACCTCATTATGTAAAGGGAAAGCATTTGACAGGATAACAGGATAGACATGATACTGAATCACAAAAATCAGTTACAGTTTACTATGAAGATGAAATTGTAGGGGAATTTGTAGCTGATATAATAGTTAATGGTATTATCATTGTAGAATTGAAATCAGTTAGGCGAATTATTAAAGCTCATGAGGTACAATTGGTTAATTACCTTGTTGCTACAGGGAAACCTGTAGGCCTTATTCTTAATTTTGGAGAAAGAAAGGTTGACATTAAGCGTAAGGTCAAAGATTTAAAATAAGAGATCAACAGGATGCCTGTCTGCGTGCGACGCACAGACAGGAAAAACTATCATGTTAATCCTGTTATCCTGTCAAAAAATAGTTAAACTATTACCGTTGAGTTTCCAAATTTCTGGGCATACTATTTTGGCTCATCGCGGATTAGCGTGAAAACCTATCTCTAACAACCAAATGAGTCGGGGCCAAAGGTAATCGAACAAATCAGCCTCGGACGCAGAAGTGGCCGTCATTCCAGAAAAAGCAGGAATCCA
>JAYEIR010000071.1:3997-19848 GCA_034660135.1 Thermodesulfobacteriota bacterium | reverse complement strand
ATATGCCTGTCTTGTATAGGCTTAAAGAAAAACATTTTGGGGTTGGTGTAATTCTCCTTTAAAAAGAATTACAGGGGCAGTCGGAATCCGATACTTGAAACTGGAAATTTGAAACTTGGTCTATATATGACTATTCAGGTGGCTACCAAGTTTCCAGTTTCAAATTTCAAGTTTCCTGATATCGCACGGGAAAAATCTCTTCGGGGATCGAATATTCTAAACCCCAAAAACATTATCTTAAGGACTATAGAAGTGCCTTCAAGAAAACTGGAAAAATGCTCTGTCAAATGTTAATATTCTATCTGGATCTCGTTTTGGCACGAGGCACGAGAGAGGAACCAAAAATGAATTTTCAAGCAGTAATCTTTGATCTGGATGGGACATTACTTGACACCCTTGTGGATATCGCCAACTCTGTTAACACCATACTGGTGAGATATGGCTTCCCAACGCATGAGGTCGGGGCGTATCGGTACTTCGTCGGAGACGGAGTAACCATGCTTATCTCTCGTGCGCTGCCTGCTGAAAAACGAAATGATGATCTTATAGCTGATTGTCTGAGAGCGTTTCTTGAGGATTACAATCGTACCTGGGACAAAAATACCAGACTATATAGCGGCATATCGGAACTCTTAGATGCGCTCACCATTAGACATGTGAAGATGGCCGTACTCTCCAATAAACCCGACGATTTCACCAAACGCTGTGTTCATAAACTCCTGGCGGGATGGAGGTTTGAAGTGGTATTAGGCCAGCGCAATGGAATACCGCGGAAACCTGATCCATCCGGTGCTCATGAGATAGCAGGAATTCTTGGCATCACACCGGCAGGATTCCTGTACTTAGGGGACACCGCAGTTGATATGAAGACGGCCGTGCATGCCGGAATGTTTCCGCTGGGTGCGCTGTGGGGCTTCCGGCCGGTGGGTGAATTACTGGAGCACGGTGCGGAGGCAATAATCGAGAAGCCGATGGAGCTCTTGGACTATCTGGATGAGACAGACGGACTGACATGAGATGCTGGAGTTATGGGATTACAGGACCCTGACAATTTTTTACTGAGAACACGAGCGAGCAAAATGGCCTGGGACTTTTTTAATGCCTGCAAAATTGAGCCGGTGGACAAATGAAATACAAGAGTTCACATACGCACTCGAAACGGTCTGTAATGCCGGATCCGTCTCTTACTGCTCAGGATGTCCTGGGACCGGATGGTCTTCTGGCCGGACTGCTTCATGGTTTTGAGTTTCGCTCGTCCCAGATGGACATGGCCCTTATCATACAGAAAGCACTTGTAAAAAAGGTCCCGGCCATTGTAGAGGCGGGCACAGGTACGGGAAAGACTTTCGGCTATCTCGTGCCTGTCGTTTTGAGCGGGAAAAAGGCCGTTATTTCCACGGGGACCAAAAACCTGCAGGAACAGATCTATTTCAAGGACTTGCCCATCCTTCGAAGAGCCACAGACTTAAAAATAGATGCCATGATTATGAAGGGCAGAAAGAACTACCTGTGTCTTCATAAATATAACCAGTATTTTTCCCAGCCATCCATGTTGAATCCAGGCATGGCAGATAAAGGGCAAAGATTGCGAGAATGGATGAAAAAGACGGAATTTGCTGATCGTGCAGAGCTACGCTGGATGGCAGACGATGACTTTCTCTGGGACGCAATATCTTCCACATCCGAACAGTGCCTCGGCGCAGATTGCATGTTTCTTAATGATTGTTTTCTGGGCAGGCTTCGCGCTAAAGCTGCTAAGTCCAGAATTATTATTGTGAACCATCACCTGTTTTTTGCCGATCTGAAGATAAAGAGAGGTGGATTCGGGGAGATCCTCCCGCGCTTTCAGGTTGCTGTATTTGATGAGGCCCACAATATTGAGGAAATCGCCACATCTTATCTCGGTGAAGCCCTGAGCATGAACCAGGTATTCGAATTGGTGGGTGACATAGAAAAGGTGATCAGGGATACCTTGGACTCGGGTGTGGACAAACGCAAGCTAAAGAAATACCTGAATAGCATAAAGAGTACGTCTGAGGGGTTAAGGGCCCTCTTTGACAACCGGGAAGATAAGGGTAGAATCGATCATAATACAATGTCGCTTATGAAGGAAGGGCCGGCCCGGGAAATTAGACGGAGCCTTGAGAATATCCGGGTAAAGACGGGCATCAGCGAATCAGAAAATGGTGCGCTCCAGCAATTGGTTGCGCGGGCCGATGACTTGGACAGGCTGTTTCAGCAGGTGTTAAAAGATAGGGATGACAATTGGTTAAACTGGTATGAAAAACAGAGGAGAGGTGTTACGCTTCATGCTTCGCCTCTTGACATATCCGAACGGATGAATGAGTTGCTGTATTTGAAGGTGCAGACAGTTGTGTTTACTTCTGCCACCCTTTCTACAAACGGGACCTTTGATTATATCGCGTCACGTCTGGGCCTGTCTGATGATACGATAAAGGGCATCAGTCCTTCGCACTTTGATTTTGAAAATCAGACCCTGTTATACATCCCAAAAGACCTTCCATTACCCAATGATTCCGGTTTCGGCCCGCAGATAGCAATAAGAATCCTTGATATCTTGAAGAGGACCAATGGCCGGGCACTTGTGCTTTTCACGAGTTATTATAACCTTAATATCGTATATGAGATCCTGAAGCACAAAATTCCGTACACTATTTTCAGACAGGGTGATGCGCCCAGATCTGTGCTTCTGGATTCTTTCAGGAAGGATATTCGATCTATCCTCTTGGCCACCAGATCTTTCTGGCAGGGGGTGGATGTGCCGGGTGAGGCATTAAGCTGCCTCATTATAGACAAATTGCCTTTTGATTCCCCGGGCGAACCCCTGATCGCTGCCAGGCTTGATGCCATACGTAGCAGTGGTGGCAACCCGTTCATGGATTATCAGGTGCCGTCGGCCATCATATCACTCAAGCAGGGCCTGGGAAGATTGATAAGAAAGAGTAGTGACAGAGGATTGCTGTCCATCCTGGATATCAGGATCCTTAAAAGCCGGTACGCCAGTCTCTTTTTGGAGAGTCTGCCAAGGATCCATATAAGTCATGATCTATCAGATATTACTCATTTTTTGAAATAACGAAAGGCAAATGATAGGATCTGCGATGATTCTGTTTACAATCAAGTCAATCCCGTCGTCTTGTCTGAAGTATTTATCATTTACAAGGAGAAGGAGAATGCCCCCACAGCCGTGGAAACTAATCTCGAGCAAATTTGACAAATCGTATCGAGTGTTCAGCCTCAGGACAGACAGGGCCTTGTCACCGCGTACAGGCGTGGAGCATGATTTTTATATATTGGAGTCTTCAACGTGGATCAATGTCATACCGCTCACTCAAGAGAACAAGGTTGTGATGGTCAGACAGTACCGTCATGGCCTCCGGGATATCACACTGGAAATCCCCGGCGGTCTTGTGGAAGACTCGGAAAGCCCTGAAGAAGCTGCTGCAAGGGAATTGTACGAGGAAACAGGCTATCGGGCCTCTGAGATGATCTTTCTTGGGAGTGTCCACCCCAATCCCGCTATACAAAGCAATAAGTGTTTTACCTATCTTGCGAAGGATGTCTTCCTTGCAGGCGCGCAGCAGCAAGATGAAAAAGAGGATATAGAGGTCTTGCTGTTGCCGGTCGCGGAAATACCTCGTCTTATACGGGAAGGAGATATCACCCATTCCTTAGTCCTGGCAGCCTGTTACAGGCTTTTTATGGAAAATCGATCGGGGTTGCCCCCTATTACTTTCTGATGGACATCACTGATACTTCGTGCTAATTGATACAAGCTTGATTTTATCGAAGTTTTTGTTTTCAAGAGAAATTGCTTCTTGCAAATACGAAAGTCTGCATACTTAGTCTCTGAACGAAAACCTCGAAATGAAAACGAACACAACATCAATTATGAGGTTTTACTGAGTTGGGATTGGTTTCATTAATCCAAAATCTAAAATCCAAAATCCAAAATCGTGCCTGAACAGGGCTTTCGTTCAGGCACTACTTAGGAGGAACTGCCAAATGGTAATGGCCCTGATGAGAAAACACGCCAAATCCTGGCTTATAAAATTTCTGATAGGCATCATCGCCTTAGTATTCATTTTTTATTTTGGATATTCTTTTACCTCCACACGAGGACTGAAAATTGCCCTCGTCAATGGAGAGCTGATCACCGGGCCCGAGTATCAAAAGGCTTACAGGGACTTGATAGAAGGACTTCAAAGACAGTACAAGAGCGCGTGGAACGACAATTTGATAAAGATGTTTGACCTCAAAAACAGGGCGTTAGAGAATTTGATCAATGAAAAGCTAATCAGCCAGGAGGCCAGGAAGTTAGGGCTGGATGTGACGGAGAATGAGGTTCAAAAGGCTATTATGAAATATCCGGCATTCCAGTTGAACGGTAGATTCGATATGAGGCGCTATAGTGCGCTCCTGAGCCAAAACCGTATGAAACCGGAAGATTTTGAGGAGATCATAGCGAGAGAATTGCTCAAAAGCAAGATGAGGCAGTTCTTGTTCACATTTATGGGGATAACTGACCAGGAGTTACTGGATAATTACACCTACAATAATGAAAAGATCAAAATAAGTTTTGTTGAGTTCAAGTCTGAAGATTTCAGGAAATCCGTGCAACCTGATAAAATATCAATGGGGGAATTCTTCAAAGAACACAGGGCAGATTACCGTATTCCTGAGAAAATAAAGATTGTTTATCACGAGATCGATCCTAATAGCTTTAGAGAACAAATAAGCGTCAAGGACAAGGATATACAAGATTACTATGAATATAACGTTGATATGTTTTCGCAGCCCAAGCAGGTGCAGGCAAGACATATACTATTGAAATTAGATCCTAATGCTCCAGAAATAGAAGAAGAGACCGTCAGAAAAAAGGCTGACAAGATCCTAAAACAGGCGCGCCAGGGAAAAGACTTTGCATCTCTCGCAAAGAAATATTCCGAGGGTCCTTCAAGATCAAAGGGAGGTGACTTAGGCTATTTTTCTGAAGGCCAGATGGAAAAGCCCTTTGAAGATGCTGCGTTTAAATTGAAAAAGGGAGAAATCAGCGATCTTGTTCGGACGCGTTTTGGTTATCATATTATCAAGGTGGAGGATATAAAGGAGGCCGGCACAAAAACCCTTGATGAAGTTCGTGACCAGATTGTGGATAACCTAACTACTGTTGCAAGTATAGAGATTGCCAATGAAAGGGCCCTGAGTTTCTTGGACCAGATGCCTTATGATGTAGACCTTGTTAAATATGCATCTGACCAGGGGCTTGATGTGGTGTTTCTTGACTTTTTTTCTGAAAATGAGCCTATCCCGGGCATTGGTGGTGACAAGAAGCTCCGCGACTCCCTCTTTTCCATAAAAAATGGGGAAACAAGTGATCTGATTGAACTAAACGACAAGTTTTATATCTTTCAGGTGGCCGAAAGGAAGGCATCCTATTTGCCGGAGATGAAGGAAGTGTTCGATAAGGTGAAGAACGACTTCATTGCCTATGCCGCAGCAAAGATGGCAAAAGAGGCTGCTGAAAACTACCTCGTTGAGCTGAAGAAGGGGATAGACTGGCACAAACTTGCCAAGGAGAAAAATCTGGAGACCAGGGAGACCGATTTTTTTAGGCGCGGTGATCCCCTTGAAGGGATAGGCAATGTGCCGGGATTAGAAGCGGCGGCCTTTGGACTCAATAAGGACAAAAGATACCCGGACACAGGCTTTGGAAATCAATCAGGCGTCTTTGTCATCAGGTGGGATGGAAATGAGGGGATCGACAAAAAGGAATATGAAAATGAAAAGCAGAAATACCGCCTTTCCATTATGGACAAAAAACACAGAATGGCATTTGAGAGCTGGCTTAAAGATTTGAGGGGGAATGCCGAGATAGAAATCGTAACTCCTGTGTCGGACTAAGGATTGATTGCTTTTAAAAAAATATTGCGCGGAATCTACTCACTTGCTTGTAGTCTTTAAGCTAACGGCTAATTGCTATAGTCCTTAAGATAATGTTTTTGGGGTTTAGAATATTCGATCCCCGAAGAGATTTTTCCCGTGCGATATCAGGAAACTTGAAATTTGAAACTGGAAACTTGGTAGCCACCTGAATAGTCATATATCAGACATCGTTAAGTGGTCGAGTGGTTGAGTAGTTAAGGGGTTAAAATCATAGCCCTATTCGTTTTCAGCAAGAAAATTGGACATTCAGCCCTTAGCTGTTAGCAATTAGCAATTAGCTTCTTATGAAACAACCTAATAACAGCCTGATAACACCTAACACCTAATAGCTAATAGCTAATAGCAACTCTTGTCGGCAATCGATATTGTCCAAAAAATTGGCATATTTTCACAGAAATTTACGAGGTGTGTATATAGACCAAGTTTCAAATTTCCAGTTTCAAGTATCGGATTCCGACTGCCCCTGTAATTCTTTTTAAAGGAGAATTACACCAACCCCAAAATGTTTTTCTTTAAGCCTATATGCATCATTCCAGACCTGACTTTTTGAGTATAGAGTTTTTGTGATCGGTCTGGACCAGGGTTGTGGTACGCCTTTGGCGTTATAGTTTTGAAAAAAGACAAGCTACCTACTCAGGTTCAAAGGGGCAGTGTCCTTTAACTTTTAGGCACTTGTAAATGCACGCAGGAGTAAGCCCCCTTCTATGGGGCTAATCAAGGCCACGTCCTCTCGGTGTGGATTGTCTATAGATCTTGATTCCAGTTGGCGATTACTTGAAGCGGAAGGTAATAATTCCATGTGAAGTGTCATATGGTGAGACACTTACCTGTACACGGTCTCCAACCATAACCCTTATGCGGAATTTTTTCATACGTCCGGAAAGTACTCCTCTGACAGTTATATTCTTATCACACTGGATTTCCTTGATTCCGCCACCAAGAACTTTTGTTACCACACCCTCCAATTGAATTAAGTCGGCTTTACTCATAATATCCCTTTCGTATTGTTTTAGCCAGCATAGAACATAATGGCCCCAAGGTCAAGAGGACTGTCGGTGCGGGCATGGAAAGATAGAGATTAAGAGGTTACTCTGAAGATCTCTTCAATCGTCGTAATGCCGTTCAGCACCTTCTGCACTCCATCCTGACGCAGGGTTATCATGCCTCCCTGGATAGCCCTGTTCGCAATGGCATTGGCATCGGAAGTCTTTAGTATAAGACCCTTCAGCGTGTCATTCATGACCATTAGCTCAAATATACCAGTCCTACCCCTGTACCCGGTATTCAGGCACGAGGGACAGCCTCTGCCCCTGTAGATTTTTCTGTTCGCAAGCATATCCGGCGTTATACCAATATCCCGCAGAGACTCTTCATCCGGCGTGTACTCAACTTTGCAGTTATCGCAAATAACCCGCACCAGTCTCTGGGCCAATATTGCGATTACTGAAGACGTGATTAAAAAAGCCTCTATCCCCATGTCGATAAGACGTGTGACCGCACTGGCCGAATCATTGGTATGAAGTGTGGAAAATACCAGGTGGCCTGTTAAAGCTGACTGCACGGCAATCTCTGCGGTCTCAAGGTCCCTTATCTCACCCACAAGGATTACGTCCGGATCCTGGCGTACAATTGATCGTAATCCCCTTGCAAACGTAAGGTCAATTTTGGGGTTAACCTGGATCTGTCCGATCCCTTCGAGCTGGTATTCAACGGGATCTTCTATGGTAATAATATTGATATCGCTCTTGTTGATTGAGGAAAGGGCACCATAAAGTGTGGTGGTCTTTCCGCTCCCGGTGGGACCTGTAACAAGAACAATACCATGAGAAGATTGAATGAGTTTGTCAAATTCCTTTGCCCGATCCTGCGGCATGCCAAGGTCCGAAACCCTCATGAGGACATTGGTCTTGTCAAGCAGACGCAAAACTACACGTTCACCAAAGGACGTAGGAATTGTGGAAACACGAATATCTATATTTTTGTCCGCAATCCTGATTTCAATCCTGCCATCCTGAGGAAGCCTTTTTTCGGCTATGTTCATCTTAGCCATGATCTTTATGCGGGAAATCAGAGCAGATTGAATATGCTTGGGTGGAGAAAGCCTGTCGTAGAGTACCCCGTCAATACGGAACCGTATCTTGACCCTGTCTTTAGTCGGCTCAATATGGATGTCACTGGCCCGGTCTTTTGCTGCCTGAGACATCATCAGGTTGACCAGCTTGATTATCGGGGCATCACTTGTGTCATCCAGAAGATCTCCCGTGCGCTCAATCTCGGAAAGGATCAGGTCTGTGTCTTCCTCATGCATATCCTGAATAACCTGTTCTGCAGAATCACGATTTATGTCATAGGCAAAATTGATGGCTGAAAGGATGCTCGAATGGTTGGACAACATGATCTCAGTCGCGTCTAAGCCCAAGAGACGATGCAGGTCATCCAACGGCTGAAAGAGGAGTGGGTCATTTACGGCGATGAAGGTCCTGTGGGATGTAACTACAGGAACCATTCTGTATCTCTTGAGGAACTGGATAGAAACCTTTCCGGCGAACTCGGTGCTCAGTTCTTCTATAGGCAGGGTTAATGTAAAAGGCAGGTCAAACTGAATGCTGAGTGCCATCAAGAGGTCGGATTCTGATATGGCCTTTTGACGGATCAGAATCTCCCCGATTCTGCCGCCTTTTTCTTCCTGAATCTCTATGGCGTTAGAAAGAGCCTGCTCCGAGAGCCCGCAGTCCTGCATCAGTATTTCACCGATTAATTTCATTTTATCTCAGAAAACCACGTCCTGTGTGCGTAGATTCTTTACTTAACATCCGATTCAGTCTGGCTGGATTCTCCCCTGTGGTACATCTTTATAACACCTTCCTTAATGCGATTGATCTGCTCCTTTTTTTCCTGATAAATTTCTCCTGCCTCGGCCGGATTCTCAATAATATGTGGTGTAAGGAATATATAAAGGTTGGTCTTTTCTCTCTCTCTGCTCATGGACTTAAAAAGCCAGCCCAGGACCGGAATGTTAGCGAGGCACGGGACCCTGTATTCCCCGTAGCTTGTGCTGTCATCGATAAGGCCGCCTATGACCACGGTATTGCCGTCTTTCACAATAACAGTGGTTTGCGCCAGACGCTTATAAGTGGTAGGATGTCCTTTTTCCAGGCCTTCTGTCTTGATCAATCTTGTGACTTCCTGGAAGATATTAAGTCTGACAAAGCGTTCCTGGTTGATCTGTGGCGTAATCTTCAGAGTAACGCCCACATCCTTGTATTCGTAGGTGCTGTAATCCAGTTCGGCCTTTGATGTCTCTTGCCTGGTAATGTACGGCACGTTCTTGCCAACTGTGATTTCAGCTTCTTCGTTATCCGTTGTCATAATCTGGGGAGTTGATAATATGTGCACGTCGGAATCGTCCCTGTAGGCCCGCAGCACGGCCCCGGTGGTAGGAAACGTAATCCCTCCGATTGTAATACCCTCACCCAGCACTCCCAGGGAAAACCCGGAAGTGAGGCTGGCCATGCCCAAATCTGAAATACTTGGTAAGATTGTCTGGCCTGATTTGGACCCTGCAAAGGCCCCAAACTGCCTGCCTTTATAAGTGCCAATATCCCCAATCGCCTGCCATTCCACACCGAGTTCGAATTGTTTGTTTACGTTTACCTCCATGATCAGTGCCTCGATATAGACCATTGTCCTTGGTATATCGAGTTTCGTAATAACATCCTCAAGGACAAGATAATCATCTTTGGAGGCCGTAATCACGAGAGAATTTGTCGCACTGTCGGCCACGATCTGCACTTCCTTGGAAATAACGGGTGCTCTTCCTTTTTGGTCCGCGGTTGTCTTTTTTGAGGGGAGGGCTGTCAGTACCTTAGCAAGGTCCTCGGCATCGGCGTTCTGAAGATAATAGACGTGAATGTCTCCCTTGCCCCGGGGTGTTTCCGTATCTAAGAGTCTAATAAGCTGTCTGATTTTTTGCGTATCATCTTCAGTCGCCAGCGTTATCAGGACATTGGTCCTCTCGTCAGGAACAATTTTGATGGCAGGTGTTTTGCTGCGGCCTCTTTTTGCCCTCTTTGCAGTGGCTTGAAAAACAGTGTTCAAGGATTTTGCCATGACGACCGCACCGGCATGTTCGAGTGCAATAACGGATATCTCTTCGCCAACACCCTTCACATCAATCGCGTTGGTAATCTTAGTAAGGCGTTTGATATTGGAGAGGACATCCGTGACAATCAGCATCCTGGTCGGAGGATATGAGGCAATTATGCTGTTTTTTGATATCAGGGGAGCAAAAAGTTTTTTCAATTCGTTAGGGTCAGCGAACCTAAGGTGTATCAGTTGAGTTACGACCTTGTCTTCAGTGTCAACGAGCTGGTCGTGCAGTCTGGTTTCAATGTTCTTTGATCTGGCTCGAATCGCCGGCACGATCTTTGTAATCTTTCCGGCAGGCACGGTGGTATAGCCATGTACTTCCAGCACAGACTCAAACACCTTGTATGCCTCTTTCACTGAAATCTTGGTGGGGGAGATAATGGTTACTTTTCCCCTGACCGCCTTGTCAATGACAAAATTCTTGCCTGTCAGTTCACTGATGAACTTGATGAAAATTGCAATATCCACATTGTCGAAATCGATAGTCACATAGCGTTCATCAGTCTCTTGTTGCTTCAGTTCCGGAGTCGTTTTTTCATTGGCGACCTCTTTTATAGACTGGTCAGGCTTTTCCTGTGCGGAGTCCTGTTCAGGAGACCCGGATTTCTCACGAGCCGGGGCCTCTTTTCTAATTGGTGTTGTTATGGGAGCTGCTCCCTTCTCCCCTGCAACTCGCGCTCCGAGGGCAGGCGAAATCCCTGCAAGGCAAAATAGTCCGATACACAAGAAGCATGACGCAATAATGATTTTTCTTTTGGGTCCCATTCTTTAACCCCTTAATCCCCAATTTCCTCAATTCGCCGGTCCTTCATCATCTCCTCAAACCCCGGAACTCCGCGCAGGTTTTCCAGGTCAGTATCTGTTCGAGCCCAATCTAAGACGGAATGATCCAACGAGGCTGCCTTTCTGAAATGAGCAAGGCTCTCCGGGATTTCGTCCCTGAGGGCATGGAGGCATGCCAGGTTGTAATAAGAATCCACATATCGTGGCCGCAACCTGACGGCCTTTTTGAAGTTGTTGTAGGCTGCATGGTATTTCTTCTCGCAAATATATATGACACCCAGGTTGTTCAGTGCCTCTACGTGACCAGGATTTGTCCTGAGGGTCTCTTCATAAAGCTGCCTTGCACCCTGCAAACGCCCGGTTTTGTGAAGAAGCCTCGCCTTATCATAGAGTTCTTCCGCAGACACAGTTGGTTCAGACGGCACGGCTGCCTCAGGCTCATCGCGGATGTATTCATGTGTTGCCAACGGTTTCTGAGTCTTGAACTCCAACCATGAGTAAACCGCAAGACCAAGAAATATGCAAGCGAGAATCAGAACTATAAACAAGATTGGCCTGCCCGGCAAAGAGGGTTTGCTTTTCCTCCTGAGCGAGAGAATGCCGCTGTATTTCTGATAGTGGTCGTCCTTTTCTCTTTGGGCCTTTTTAAGGGCTTCATGGATGTAGCTCATATTAATCTGCCATCAAATACAACACGGCCATTGTGCGGGGGCCGGCAATTCCGTCGGCCTTTAGACCGAAGTCCCTCTGAAATTTCATGACCTCAAAAAATGTTGAATCGTCATAAATTCCTGTGGGTTCAATCAAGTATCCTATATTGTTCAATTTTTTTTGAATTTCCAAAACCCCTATGGATGCCATCCCCTTTATTAGATCTGTAGTTTTGTTCTTGTAGGGATACACAAAGGATATTTTCCGTCCCCAGTGCCGCAAAATAAAATCCCTGGTAACAGTGTGTTCCTCTCCCTCATGATCCGTCGCAATGGCCCCTGTTTCTGTTGCCTCACGGATCAGGAGATAACGGGGAAATGCCGGCAAGTTGTCAGGGAGATCAAAGGCAAGGACCCGGAAAGGCCTTTTTATCATGACATAGTATTCGGGTTCCAAGTCGAAGGAGAATAGGCTTAGATGCATGCCATCCGCATCAAGCCCGTTTTCCACGTTCATTGAAGTGAAAAGCCCGAATAGTCTTGCAAGGCTAATCTGTTCGTCCAAAAACAGATCCTCTACCGTGTTATCCGGCCTGCGAGGCTCTGGTAGAACACCCGTTGCCTGGCCCAGTGAAGTTGTTTGCCCAAGTGGAAGTAGCGCTGGCATGTCCTCCCTCAAATGCCACCCGGCAAGTCCTGCGAGTATGATGAGAAAAATTATGCATATGGTGACCAGACTGATTTTTCTGATAGACAAACCCGTTGAAATGGAACCGGCAGTCATATACCCGCAGACATCTTTGATAGCTTTTCCCACGATTTTTTTGGATATGGTATTTTTTCCCTTTGCATATGCGATAAGGAGTGCCCTGTCAAAAGCCGCATTGATACGTCTCGGATTTCCTCGCGAATACGAATAGACTTTTTTATAGGCGGCATTTGTAATGACAGGATTACCACTGCCGCCCGCCACCATCAAACGATGGTTCACGTACCCTGGAACGTCCTCACGGTCTAATGGGCTCAGATCATAGCGAATAGTGATTCGTTCATTCAATTGTTTCAAAGACGGAGCAGCGAGAACCCCCTTTAGTTCTGATTGTCCCATGAGCACAATCTGGAGCAATTTCTCCTTCTCGGTTTCCAGGTTGGAGAGCATCCTTATCTGCTCAAGGACGTTATGAGAAAGATTCTGGGCTTCATCAATCAAGAGGACTGCATTGCCGCCACGCCTGAACGTGTCTATCAAGAAACCATTCAGGGCATCAAGATAATCCTTTTTTGTGCCGGCCGCAGGGCCTGTATTAATGCCGAACTCCTGATTAATGGTCTTAAGGAGTTCCGTGTCCGAGATAAACGCGCTGAATATCAGGGCGCTTTTTGTGGAGTCATCGAGATAATTCAGAAGAGCCCTGCAGAGAGTAGTCTTTCCAGTACCAATGCCGCCCGTTATGACAATAAAACCCTTCCTTTCGTTAATCCCGTAAAGCAGATGGTCCAGTGCCTCTTTATGATAATGACTCAGAAAGAGGTATTGTGGATCCGGGGTCAGATCAAATGGGTTTTCTTTAAAACCAAAAAAGGATGTATACATAGGTCAAGATCTTATGATTTATATCCAGTTCTTAGATAAACGTCATGAATTTAAATAAGGTTCTTATCCTGATTAGTTGATGTAAAGGATTCAAGGATTCAAGGATTCAAGAGACCGAGTGCTTTGAGCATCCTCTCGACCTCTCCTCTCCTTGAGTGTCTCTAATACCAGTCTCAATATAATGCAGGTCACCAGATAGTAATGTCCGAGTCTCTAACTCACAATTTGAACCATAGCATTCCCCTTGATCCCTTGAATCCTTGAATCCTTGAATCCGTTACATCCTGCCAACTCTTTCAACCTGTGCGGTTAGCTTTTAGCCATTAGCGGTTAGCTTTTGGATAAAACTGTTCAACATCCTCTTTACCTCATTGACCTGTTGATTAAGTTCTCTAAAATCTCTCATTTTCACACCTTTTTAATGCTAACGGCTAAACGCTAATGGCTAACCGCACAGGTTGAACTCTTTTGGAGAAGTTACGACCTTTGCTATTATCGGAAGCTATAGTTTATTGTCTTTGATTCGCCTTTCCGGGTAAGTTGCAATGAGACCCTGGATCCTGATTTCAAGTTTTCATACAGCGCGAAAACATCATCAGGGCTGCTTATGGTACTGCCGTTTATCCCCTGGACAATGTCGCCATTCTGTAGTCCCAATTTGGCAAAAACAGAACCGGCCTTTATGCGACTGATGAATAACCCGTCAGCTTTGCCATCCTTGAAATAGGGACGTATTCGCACCTGGGTCATAAGCTTGCCAATATCTTTTAGTGATGCCTGGAGGTCCAAACGATCGATTGTTATGGTCGGTCCGGTATCATGAGCTCTTGAAGATAGGGGCCGGTCTGAGTTTGGTGACAAGTCAACTTCTTCCATTGTGAGTATCTCATCCTTATCCCCGACCCCAAGGATCACCTTGCCTCTTAAAATCCTTTTGATGGTGGCATTCTGGATGCTGTCTCCCTGCTTGTAAAGATCCTGCTTTCTCTCGGCAGTTTCTTCAATAACAGCATATGTCTCCCTCTCATTCCCTATTACTGTACCCAAAAGGATGACCATGAGTGAAGTAGGTTCCAATGATTCAATATCCTCGGTGGGTAATTCATTTGTCTCCTGTTCAATGGAACCAAATACATTCCGGTCGGTTATTTCCTTAAAAGCATCTAAAGGCGGCTTTCTGTGAGGCCTGACATCTATAGATTCCTGCATCACAACCTTATCGGTGCTGCCTTGGCTGAGTCCTGTGCGGACAAAACAATAGAAAATATCCACACCCAAATAAATGACAATGGACAAGGCAACAAGGTTGAATATAGGATAAAAAAGTTTGATCATAACGGTCTGGTTCCCAGGTCAGGAAGTTGATGACTTTTATATGAACCTGAATGCCGGCTCTCCAAGAGTGCCGGAAATGACAAAAGAGAGTTTCCCCCTGTTCATACGTTTCTTAAGAAAACCCAAAATGGCCATAGCCCCATCATTTCCTTTTGCAATGCCTGCAAGCGGTTCGAGCGTGCCTTTCAGGTCTAAGATGCTTCTTGAAAGATCTGTTTTCAAGTTTATGCTTCCAGATAAGGAGCCTTGAATTAATTCCCCCCTTAGTTCAACATCGGTAAGATTAATCTTCTGTTTTTCAAGGAGCATTTTGATGCGAAGATCATTAAAGTCAATGGAATCAAAATTCGCAATTGGCTCGAGAAGTTCCACATGACCACCTGTTATGAGCAGATCTGCTTCTCCTGCACCGTATACCAGCGACTGATATTGACCTCTGTATGTGATTTTTCCGCATAGGACCCCCCTGATATTTCGTCCGATCATTGGAAAAGTCACATAGTCATCGATGTGGATATCTTTCAACTGAATTGATGTGTTTATAGGCGAATCAATACTGTTTTTCGTGAAATCAATACAACCTGTTACATAGCCACTGTTGGCCTGACAGGCAAAATAATATTCATTTTTCCCCCTGATAAGTGACACTATCATGGGTCTGATCAAAAGGCTGTCAGCACTGAAAAGCCTTGCATCTGGAGTTTCCCTAAGGGAAAGACCTGGCTGCACAAGCTTCAAGCCGGGAGGAAAAGTAAGTCCTATTTTTTTGAACGAGACTATATGGCGGGGGATTAGCCTGTCTGCGGTTGCCAGCAAATATCCTTTCAGTGAATCCGAAGGGAAACGGTAGTACAACAGCCCGATAGTCAACAGGATACCATAAATAGCATACCCTATGAGTTTCTTGTTTCTTGATATGGCTCTTCTCCTGATTAGTTGATGTAATGTAAAGGGTTCGAGGATTCAAGGAGCCAAGTGCCTTGAGCATCCTCTCGATCTCTCCTATCCCCTTATTGAGTTGTGTAGGTTGGGGTGAGGCACGAACCCCAACATTTTCCGGATAATCATCGGTTTTTGTTGGGGTTCATTATTCACCCCAACCTACGGGCTTAAGCATTTAACTCGAACTCCTGACCCCTCGAATCCTCGACCCCTTGAATCCTTATCATCCTTATCATTCTGCCAACTCTTTTGGAGATGATTCTTTGATATTATCTGCCTCATAGCAGTAACTTACGTTCCTATAGCTGGAATGTCATAACGTGAATAATGGCATCCATATAACCCGTTTCTTTCTTGTCTTGCTTGATTTCAATCCTTTTGACGATTATAACTTTCTCCGGTGATTCAACACAATAGAGGTATTTTACTAA
>JAYEIR010000071.1:0-3897 GCA_034660135.1 Thermodesulfobacteriota bacterium | reverse complement strand
GCTGGAATGTCATAACGTGAATAATGGCATCCATATAACCCGTTTCTTTCTTGTCTTGCTTGATTTCAATCCTTTTGACGATTATAACTTTCTCCGGTGATTCAACACAATAGAGGTATTTTACTAATTGTTTCAGAGTGATTTTTTCCAATTTCATCTGAACCGTTGATTCCTTATACGGCCCTGCACCTTCTGACACTGAAGGTTTCATATACTTGATATGGCCCTTGACTCCGGCCTTGCCGGCTGCCCGTTCAAGAAACGAGAACAGTGTGAACCCTTTTTTGCGCTTTGCAAGGATCTTTTGTGTCTCTTGAGTACCCTTTTTTAAGGCCCTGTATTCACCATGCAGAACAGCAATCTCCTTTAAGGCCGTTTCCCTTACCCTTACACCTCTTTTAAGGTGTTCTTTCTGTTCAAAAAACGGAAAGACCAGGAACTGAAACAGAAAAAAGATTGCTATACACAGTCCGCCTAATGTTACAAGATATTTTTCTCTTTTAGCAAGCTTCATGTCTTGTTCTTTAACCGTTCAGAGGTTCAGGCCTCCCTGGCGCGACTTGATGTGCATTCCCGGCACGATCGCGCTGAGTGCTACGCCATGAGTTTTTACACAATGGGACAGGGAAGCCAGGTCTGGGCCAGGGGTTCAATGTTCACGGTTTCCTTCTTTTTAACTTACACGGGTTAACTTGATTTCAAATCGTACTCCCTTTCCAGCCCTGTCAAGATTAGTCGAAGTAATTGTAACCTCACTAAAATAAGCAGATGCCGCAAGCCCGTTTTTCATGCTGTCAACTGTGCTGTAAGTATCTGCTTTACCACTGATCCTCACCTTTTCTGGATCAATTCCCATACGAGTAATTTGTATATCTAAAGATTTGGGAATACGTTCCGAAATATCCCTTAACAGGTCAAGAATCTTGTTGTGGTTTATTCCCGGGATAGAGATGGTTGACGCTTTTATTTCATTGATTTTCACTTTTGCCTGTTGTAAAGGATCCACGATCCTCTTTACGTCAGGAAAGGTCTGTCTGAACAGCCCGGTAATTTCTTGACCCAGGTCGTTGTACTTCTTTTTCAGAAAATAATAATCCACACTCATATCGGCAGCGAGGAAAGAGAAGATGATCATGAGGAAAATCGCCGCCTTTCGAAATTCCCTTTTTGGCCCAAAATACCCCTTCTTTATTTCAAATTTATCCTTCCTGAAATTGAAACCCTGGCTCCCTTTTGTATCCCGGAGCGCAAGTGAAAGTGCGCCGTTCATCAGAGGTGGATTCCAGGTTCGAGCAATATATTCGTCCATATGAACTTTTTTGTCCATGCCCAGGTCAATCTGTTCGGCCGGAACATCAAGAAACCGGCTTAAGAGGGCCTCAGTTTCAGGGAATAGTCCACTAATGCCGGTAAAGAAAACCTTTTCTGTACGGAAAGGAATATTATGCGGGCATCCAAACGCATGGAGTGTGTTCCGGACCCTTGTGCACAATGACTTGAGGGCAGACTCAAATTTTTCAGGCATCTCGGTATCACGATCTTTATTGTTCGCCGTATTCTGATAAAGATCAGGCCCTAAAAGTTGCCTGTCCTGAAAACCAAAGGTGCGAATCAGGACGATTCGCCCTTTGAGATACAAGCTCATAGTGGCCCTTTTTTTCCCAATGTCCAGGAACAACCCGGAGTCGTCTATTCCTTCCTGTCTTAACAGCCGGGAGACTGTGGGCACACATCTGACATCCAAGATCCCTGGATTGATTCTGTAAGGTTGCAGCCTTGATAGGTATTCAGAAATATGATCTTTTGTCACCGAGGCAGCCAGGATTTCGCTCTGGTCTGATTGTCTGTTAATGAGAAAATCCACTATTAGATCTTCGATGCTGAAAGGCACCATGCCTTCAATCTCAAACGAGAGCGTCTGCCTGATCTTTTTTGGATCTCTGAAAGGCATTTGAAGATTTCTGTATGAGACATTTTCTCCCGGAATCGAAGCCACAAAGGCATCGCTTTTCAGATCCATCCGGTCAAACAGGTCTTTAAGGGCATCATCCGGTCCCTGGCCTTCTTGAATCATGACCGAACCACAGGCCGTGACCTGATATCCCTTGAGCCCACTTCTCACCTGGACCGCACTAATAAAGTCTTCATTTATGTCAAGACCTAAGATTTTTTCCGGCATTTTCGATTATTCCGTGTTCCATGAAACCAATCTGATTGTATCTAATTTTCTTTCCACTATGGCCCTAACGCTCCTCGTCATTGTTCCTTCAAATCCCTCTGATCTTATCTCAAAATAAGTGCTTAACGTAGTCAACAGATCAGGGTTAATGATGACATGGCTCATGCCAGGCACTTTTTTGTACCATTCGGGATCTTTCAGGTCATCTTTTTCCCTTTTACGATATTCGACCATTTCTTCGACCATTTCTTGATCAATTTGATCAGAGAGATGCCTGAGAACCAAAGGATCGGCAGTGTTGATATTGATTTTGCCGTCCCCATGAACGGTCAGGTAGCTTGAGATCCCCGGATTCGCTTTCGTCCCGAAAAAGAGTTCCCTGGTCACGCCCCTGATTAAAATGAGCTCTTCTATGGACTCAAGCGGGGCATTTTTGCAGGAATAAGGCCTTTTTAGGGTCTGGTAATAGCCATCCTCGGCACCAAATCCGGTGACTTCATTATCCGGATCAATCCAATCCTTAATTGAATCTACCAGATTTTCCACATCTTCGTTATTTAGTCCAAACTGCTCAGAATTCAAGAAAGCGGTCAGAAGTCCTTTCTGGTTTGTATCATAGGATCCGTTTTCGTCAACCAATTGATTGATCTGGATCGTTCCAGAAAGATCTTTGATGTCGACGGCAAACCGGCCATGATCAAACATGGAAGTGGTGGCTTCAGAAATGACCTTTGAATGTGCCCAGACCTCGTGCAGGCAGTCGAAATCCGTCTTTGAGATGTCTTCACGGAGAATAGCAATGGCACAGTTGACCCCTGACCTGGCAATGCAATTCAGCCTGATTCCGTCACGGAGATTAGCAGCCGAATGCAGATCAGTCCTCATTGAAGAATTGAACTCAAGAGTCAATGCGACAATCAGGCTGATGATTAGAATCGTCAGGATCAGGGCAAACCCGCTGTTATCCTTGAGAAGCCTTACCATATGACCCCTTAGCCATTGGAATAGCAACACCTGAAATAAACTTGAAAGGTGTCTCAGTATCCGCCTTGTTCATAAATTCCAAGAGAACGGAGACCATCACCGGCAACCTGTCCTTGAACTCCTCAGATGTGGAATCCCAGTTGTCATATGGCACCCCATCGGCATCATAATAGGTAAAGCTTACCGACAAAAGGCCATCGCAAAGAATTAGTCCTCCTGTTCCTTGTTCGGGCGGTTCCAGGAAATAAGGCGTGTCTGACCGGTAAAGAGATAGACTCTTTTTCTCATCGGTTTTTCTAACGTAGTATGCTATCGCGGCAGTCCCTGAATACTCATCTTCGCCGCCAAAGACAAGATGAGCCCTGGAAACGAAAGAAAGGGTATCCGCGCTTCTGCCCTGGATCTCCGTGTGTTCACCTACAAATTGATATGACAGGATAGCAGTACCCTTTTTTGAGTCTTCCGATTCTCTAAAGAAATAGGCGGATTCCAGGTCCTCCTGTATTCGTTCCAGAGCAATTCGAGCCATTCCGTAGATATCTGCCTGAGATTCTGTCTCGTTTATGATCCTAAAGGTGCCGGTGTAGGAGGCAAAAATGGTTGAAAGAACAATAGCAAAGATAAACAGGGCTATCAGTATTTCCAGCAGGGTAAAACCTCTTTTATGTCTTGTTTCGTAACCATTCACTGGTTCACCATTCACGGGTTCGGTTTGTGCTCTACTCACGTAGATA
>JAYEIR010000070.1:0-4501 GCA_034660135.1 Thermodesulfobacteriota bacterium | reverse complement strand
GCTCGGCGTATTATTTGTATCGGATTGGGAGATCGAGACAGGGCGAGGTCTTGAATCAATGAAAAATACCAGCGGCCTCAAAGTACTGCCACCAGTGGGAACGGCAAATGTTCAAGTGGTTCCGTCTGGACCAGGGTATAAGAGCGATGCAATCCGCCAGTTGCTTCTTACGTCCATCTATGGTGCGTGCAGCGAACTGGTCATGACGACACCTTACTTTATTCCTGACGAGTCATTACTCATCGCGTTGCAGTCGGCGGCACAACGGGGAGTCGAGGTCACGATCATCTTGCCCGAGAAGATAGATTCATTACTGGCGCGCTATGCTTGTCTATCATATTTCGACGACCTGCTTGCTTCGGGAGTACGAATTCTTCGGTTTCAGGGAGGTCTTTTGCATACCAAGAGCGTCACAGTGGACGGTGATATTGCTCTGTTCGGTACGGTCAACCTGGACATGCGCAGCTTCTGGCTCGACTTTGAGGTTACACTATTCGTCTACGATCCTAACTTCAGGGCACGGCTCCGCGAACTTCAGCAACGGTATATCGAAGACTCCGATTTAATAGATCTTCAAGTTTGGCGAAAGCGGCCTGCCCGCGCCCGTTTCATCGAAAATATAGCACAGCTCTTCAGCCCGCTTCTCTGAACGGGACTTCCCCAACATTCTGGTTGCGAATTAAAGATTGTGGAGACTAAACAACCTGAGTTACTATCTCTTAAGAGATAGCCCTGCCGAGGATGCGGTGAACAGTGATCGGCCTGGAGTATCCCTTGACTAAGCGGGGAGGCTCCTTATCCATGTGGAAAGAATCCTTTAGCCTTGCAACGGTCTCCCCGCTGGCCAAAATGTCGCTACCCAGTTCTTTGGTAAGGCCCTGAATGCGCGATGCAACATTGACCGTGTTTCCGATCAGGGCATAGGCTGATTGCTCTTCGCTCCCAGTATTTCCTGCCAGGACGTCGCCCGAGTGAATGCCGATACCATGGGCAAAAATCGGTTTGCCCTGGGCGGACCGTTTCATGTTGAGCTCTTCTAATGCACTGCGCATCTCTAAGGCAGCCCGCACAGCGGCATCTGCATGACCTTCAAAATGCACTGGTACGCCGAAAACCGCCTCTATTTCGTCTCCCACGAACTGGAGCACCAGGCCTCTGTGCAGACGTATGGCCTGGTGCATGGAAGTGAAATAGGCCCGCATCCCTAAGATGACCTCCTCAGGGGGATTGCCTTCAACAAAGGGGGTGAAGTCACGCAGGTCAGCGAACATGACCGTTGCCTCCCGCCGTTCACCTTCCAATGGGATACGGCCGGAAAGAATCTCATCCCGGATCTCGGGCGTGACATACTTGCCGAAAGTGTTTCTAAGCGTTTCCCTCTCGGCCAGGCCTTTGATCATGACATTACCTGCATCTCCCAACACGCCGATTTCGTCATTGCCCAGGACCCTGATCCGTGATCCATAGTCCCCGTCCCGGACCTTCGCCACAGTGCCCAGCATGTTTTCCAGGGGCTGTGTGATAGATTTGCTGACCAACCTGTGAAGTACCCCCGTGCTGAAGAAAAAGATACAGCAAAGGACTAAGGTGAATATAATGATCCTGCGACCGTATTCCTCCGCCGACATGAGCGATGTATCCAGCTCCCACTGCACGGTAACCAGGGTGACTAAGAGTATAATCATGGGCACCACCGTGCCTAATCTGTTGAACATCTTTATTCGCCTGGAGATGGACATCTTGGCCGCATCCTTAAGATCAGCCAGCCGGCCTTTGGGAAAAAAGAAAGGGATTAATTTTCTGCGCGAATAAGCCTCAAGTCTGTAAAAGGCAATGGACGACGTGATAAGTCCCACCATGCTGGCCCTTGCCGAAAAAACCACGGCAGTGCGGAGGTTCATCAGATCGAACATGTAGGCAGAGAAAAAAACGAGGGCCGGCATCAAAACCCACATGCCTACATTGAATCCGACAAAGATGAAGGGGAGGTTAATAAGACGGTGCCGGGCCTTTAAGGCCATATCAGAGGAGGGGGTCTGACCTGCCTTCACAGAACTCAGGCAACGGGAAATGGGACGCAAAATTTGGCGTACCACCAACAGGGTAGGGGAACCGATGACCAAGATTAGGGAAAAGAGTCCTATCAGGCGCTTACCCACCTCCAAACCATAGGCAGGCCTGCTCATTTGCGACACCTCGGCGAATTGGTCCAGGACAAAACCAGTGGGCGTAGCAAAGTTCAGCACAAAAACAACGGCTATGCCAATCCCCATAGACAATACGCTGATCGTGTACAGGCCTCTCAGTGAGACCTTGGTAGGGTCAGACCACTCATTGCTCAGCGTTATAGGTTGTTTTGGAATCAATGTCCCCCCTTGTATAAGTTTTGTCCCTTACACCTTTTGCCTCAAACTTAGTATAATGAAGAATAAAGTCAAGATCAAAGAGTCCCCACACAAACTCAAGTTAGGAGGCTTTGAAGTTCTTAATTCAGAAATGAGCATTTTTTCAATGCCAGGGCTTCAGGGAAATCTGTAGATGAAAACACAAGCGCAGTCCGGGATCACATGACCGTGGGTGGCGTTTGTCGAGCCCCAAGCTTCCATTTGAACTCATAACATGCTAATCTCTTCCGCCAATATGAAAGATAAGACTATTGTCAACCAAACTTGGGGAGGAGTAATCAGTTATGCAACTTGATATTTTGGCCAAAAGAAAGCTTGTGGAAACTGCATTGGGCAATGAATCTGCAGACGTGGTGATTTGCAACGGACTCTTGTTTGACGTGTATACCGGTCGTATGCTGCCCAATTATTCAGTGGCCATCCGTGATAGGAGAATCGCATATGTGGGACCGGACGCCACACATACGATTGGCGAGTCCACCCAGGTCATCGAGGCGAATGAACGAGTCATTTCGCCCGGATATATGGACACCCACACCCATTTGTCCAACCACTTCGAAATACCCGATTTCCTGAAATACGCAATTCCCTGTGGAACAACAACGATCATAACTGAGACGGAAAGCTACGGTTTTGCACTCGGGGCTGAAGGTGTCAGGGCCTTTCTGGACCAGATCGACAACCGGCCTGTCAAGATGTTTGGACTTATTCCCCCAATGGTTACAATCAGTCCTGCGGTAAAGGACCTCTACGTGTCATTAGACCAGGCAATAGAACTACTCAAGGACAACAGGATCATAGGCCTTGGAGAGTCTTACTGGCAGGATGTTGTGTTGACCCCTGACAACCGTGTCCTGAAGTTAATGCAGGTGACATCTCGCGCCCGCAAATCCGTCCAGGGTCATACTGCAGGGGCATTTGATAAGAAGCTGGCATCCTATGCAGCAGCAGGCGCCCTGTCATGCCATGAGGCCATCTCCACGGAAGATGTTCTTTCACGATTGGAACAGGGCTACTATGTTATGGTCCGGGAAGGGGAGATCAGGCGTGATCTCGAAATCATTCTTCCCATAAAAGATAAAATTGATCTCCGGAGAATCATATTGGTGACAGACGGCACCAACCCGGGACTCCTGATAAACCAGGGCTACATGGTTGACGTGATCCAGAAGGCGGTTGATCTCGGGATTGAACCCATAAAGGCCGTGCAGATGGTCAGTCTGAATCCGGCAGAGCATTTTGGCATTGACCATATCACCGGAGGGATTTCACCGGGTCGTTTCGCGGACATCCTTCTTCTTCCTGAACTTGGTATTATGAAGCCGGATCTGGTTATTTCAAACGGCCGAATTGTCGCGGAAAAGGGCAAAATGACTGTCCCACTCTCGAAAACCCCCTACCCGGATACACTCTTTGCAACCGTCGATATGCCGCTTGTATCCCCTTCACAACTCGTTGCCCCCGTATCCGGCACCAAGCCGGGAGAACACGTGCGAACAATGGACATTCAACCCGGCGGTCTGGTTACAAGGGAAGGAAAGGCCATGGCCGGCGTGGTGAGCGGGCAATATGTCTCTGACCCTGAAGCTGATATGCTGAAAATAGTATTTATGGAAAGAGTAAGCGGCAGGGGAGAAAAATTCATCGGTTTTGTGAGGGGATGGGGACAAAAGCGCGGTGCGGTAGCTACCAGTCTGTGCTGGGATGTATCAGGCGTTGTCGCCATTGGGGCCAATGATGATGATTTGGCCATGGCCATAAACCGGGTTATCGAAATGAAGGGGGGAACCGTAATATCGGTCCATGGAGAGATCCTGCTGGATATACCTTTCAGTATAGGGGGGTATGTATCTCAACTAAACATCGAAGACCTTGCCACAGAACTGGCGCAATTTCAGAAGATCTTGTCAGCATTGGGCTCAAGCCTCGAATCGGCTATGCTGACTCTCTACACTCTTACCTCCGCATCCATACCCTTTATACGGATAATGGAAAAAGGTTATTATCGGTTTCGGGAAAACGACGTGGTGGGTCTGTAGCCAGCAGACACTTAAGGACGTTTATACCTCCTTGGCATGTGTTATTAACGTGAAAAA
>JAYEIR010000069.1:0-4516 GCA_034660135.1 Thermodesulfobacteriota bacterium | reverse complement strand
ACGTGGATCAGCTCAGGCAGAGATTAGCCGCGTAGTAATTATACGCCCACCCAGCAGCACCCCGAGCCAGAGGACACCAACGAGTATCCACTATCAAGAATCCTAATCATTTTGCCCCAAATCATTTTGCCACAAACTCAACCTCCCCATTCTACACGTGAATAAAGAGTAGCATCATGACACTATCAGAGATCCTTAACGATATGTATGCGCTCGAAGATGAAATGCGAGCTTACGAACGGAAATACGGTGTGCTATCTGAAACGTTTTATCAGGCATACTCTCAGGGTGAGGAGCCTGCTGATGAAGCGTGGGTCCGCGACTGGACAGCCTGGGCCAGTGCGTACAAACTCTGGCTTCGGCGACGCGAACAGTACCAGGCGGTGATCCAGTCTCAGACCAGGCATTGCACCATTACTGACGTAATTGCCCAGACAGCCCGCCATGAGACCATTCCAATCACTGCGTCACTATGAGCGCTATATTTACTCGCTTGCGGACCAATTCCCGAGAATTTTGCGCTCGACCCTTGTCATTGCCCAACGCGGCCGTTATTTTGCCGAGCTGACCGGTGAAGTTCATTTTCCCGACGGTTATCGCTTGAACGTATATGAGCGTTTGAGTTGGGAAATCGGACCACTTACGATTGAGGGCTATAGTTACGAGGTATGGTGTGGAAGTGAACAGTTGTATTGGTACGATTCGCAACCGCATCCGAATGATCCAGCGTTATCGAACTCCGACCCACATCACAAACACATACCGCCCGATATCAAACACCACCGCGTTCCTGCCTTTGGCCTAAACTTTTCGGAGCCGAATCTTCCCTTCTTGCTTCGAGAGATAGAGGATTTCTTCCAATTGGAGTTTTCTGGGACATGACGAAAGAATAGTGGAATAGTGGCCACGTTATGAAGCGCTATAAATCCTGTCAAGAAAGAAACTCTGCAAAGGTTGATAAGAGATGCAAGACTGTCCGTCAACGAATTTGTTGAGCTACTCGATAAAACCCGCAAAAAGAAATAGGTCCTTCCACTTTGTGCCTCTGCCCCTTTTCTTCCACATAACGATCGAAAACAGAGGAGATGAAAAATGAATATTGAAACCCGCGCCAAAAGGGTCGCCGACTTATTGGGAGAGGCGGTTGTCCAGGGCACATTTAATAAGCTTGTCCAGATTGAGGTTGGAAAATGTCTACGGCAGATGGAAAGATTGAAAGGGGAATTAGCTCTGTATGAAAGGCGATTTGGAATGGACAGCCAGGGGGCATGGGTTGAGTATCAGAAGGGGAAACTAGGCGACGATGGTGATATTATGGAATGGATGATGCTCTTTGAGAATTACCAGGCGCTTGAAAGACAGTATGAGCGACTAGCGCAGATCGATACTCTCCCATGACCCGCGACTATTTTCACGAAATAGAGCTCTCACTTGCTTCATACACTTGGGCGGAAACGGTTCAGGTCCTGAGGCATGATGTGCTGGAGACGGATGAGGAGGATATCCTTGCAAACCGCTTACGGCGGTAGAGATGCTCGCCGAGATTGATGCGGAGATATCCAATGTCGTCGAAAGAAAGAAGTAGTCTTACTTTCCCTAAATCATTCTTTTTATAATTATTTTGCCCCCAATCATTTTGCCCATTTTGCCCTCAACTCAACAAACTCAACAAACCCTATAAACTCAATAAACCCAATTAAGCCGAGAGATAGAACGAATGCTAAGTAGCTTAATCCGGAAGTTAAGGAGAAAATAAATTCTTCCACTCTGTGCCTTTGTGCCTCTGCCCCTTTGAACCTTCTCTAATCATTTTGTCCTAAATCATTTTGCTATAAACCCAACAAACCCAATTATTTTGCTGTAAAAGCCGTGCCATGAAACACTCTCTGCCAACAAATATCCAAAAAGAAAATATTCTTGGACGTATTATCTCAGCCCTAAAATGCCACGAAGAAATCGTTTTGGCCTACGTTTTTGGCTCATTTAACGATTCCGATACCTTCTCCGATATAGACATAGCTGTTTTGACTGATGAAGACATGGACTCTTACTTAGATTTTGAGTTTAATCTGGAAATCGAGATTGAAGATATTGTGAACTACCCAATGGATGTTCGCGTCATCAACAACGCACCGTTATCTTTTTGCCAAAACGTCATACGCCATGGTCGTGTAATACTTGAAAAAGATGCCAATATGCGGGCTGATTTTATGGGTAAGATTTTGAAAGAATATTTTGACTTTGCTCCCTTTAGACGAAGATATCTTAGAGAGGTCGCAAATGCCCCAATTTGATCAAGACAAAATGACAAAGCTTGTTTCAGAGCTGAGAACGAGCGTGAAACGTCTCAGAGACCTTTCCAAGCTGTCTCAAAATGATTTTGTGACTGACCCGGACAAAATCGGAAGTGCCAAATATCATTTCATCGTTGCAATTGAATCATGCATTGATATGAGCAATCACGTTATTGCACGCAACGGATTTCGTGTTCCAGAAGATTACGGAGACACATTCAAAGTTATGGCTGAAGCAGGTGTATTAGAGAACGGGTTCTCACAAGAACTCAGAAACATGGCAAAGTTCAGAAATAGGTTGGTTCATCTTTACTGGGAGGTTGATGACATACAAGTACATGAAATACTAAAAAGCCGCTTGGATGATTTCAAAACGTTTTTAGATAACCTTTCAAGGTTTTTAGGCTGGGGGAATGACAATACGCGAACCTATGAAGACATATAAAATCCAGACCTCGTTAAGTGGTTAAGTAGTTGAGTTCTTAAGTCGTTGTTATGATAGAGCATATCCATGATTTGCTTGAAAATTGGACATCCAGCGTTTGAAAAGATATAACATCCTGAAATAATAGAATATATTCCCCTACTCAACCATTTAACCACTCAACTACTCAACGAGGTATGAAATCATAGATGTTTCCCCGTCAGTGTTAATGCAATTGGGTAGGATATCCCCTGTTACACTCACGGCGGGCTTTGGCAAAATAATTTGGGACAAAATAATTGGAAAAGAATAGAGCGGGTTAGGGCAAAATAATTTGGGACAAAATAATTAGTACAGGGAGTCAGGGTTAGGAAGGATGCCAATTGAACCCAGCGCAACGATCAGACCGATTTCAGAAGATGAATTTCATTTGATTGACCATGAAATCATGGCGGCAGTATTCAGGATGCACAAGGAACTGGGCAGATTTTGTGACGAAAAGATATATCAGAATGAGCTTGCTTATCGTTGTCAGGAGTTGGGCTTGGGTGAAGTCGCGACTGAAGTGCCGATCCGGGTTTCGTATAAGGATTTCCAGAAGCTCTACTATATCGATTTATTGGTTGATAGCCGGATAATATACGAGCTGAAGACAGTTGAGGCCATAACCGGCCAACATCGAAAACAGGCTCTTAACTACCTCCTTCTCATGGGTATGCATCATGGCAAACTTGTTAATATGCGACCCCAGTCAGTTCAATACAATTTTGTCTCTACGAGGCTGACACCCGAAAAGCGATACAAATTTGCCATTGATGACCTGCAATGGAAGGATCTTGATCAGGATAGTATTTGGCTGAAAGATCTGATGGCGAACCTGCTGTCCGAGTGGGGGGCTTTTCTTGACACCAACCTGTTTTTTGATGCCATTAACCATTTTCACGGCGGGGAAGAGCGTGTTGTCAAGAGAATAGAGGTGATAAAAGATTCTCGTGTTCTTGGCGCTTAACGCACTCACCTCTTGAATCCGCAAATCGCCTTCAAGATATCATCAGTCACAAGAGCCATCTCTTCTTATGAAAACCACATTCGAAGATTCCTGAACCATACATCACTGAAGGCCATACAATGGATCAATTTCAAGCATGATAAAATCATATTCAAAACAATCTTGCAATAATTACCCCTTTTCTCTAATCATTTTGTCCCAAATTATTTTGCCATCAGTCATTTCCCTCTAATCATTTTGTCCTAAATCATTTTCTCTCTAATTATTTTGCCATCGTTCATTGCCCTTTAATTATTTTGTCCCTAATTATTTTGCTCTGTCCTATCGGAATTCCCAAGGTCTCGGATTTACCTTGGCACGAGCGCCGCAACGTTATAAACTACCTAAACTACCAACCTCTCCCATTAGCCACACAGAAAGGAAAGCTATGGAATCGCGGCTTGACAGAATAGAGAAAGGTATTGAAAAGCTCTTTGAGGGAATTGGTGCGCTAACCGAATCGCAGAAGAATTATTCTGAAGAACGAAGGGAGGCGCAAAAGAAAATTGATGAGCAGATTCTGGAATTGAAGGAATCCCAGAAGAAAACAGATGAGCAGCTCAGTAGAACGGATGAGCATCTCAATAGAACAGATGAGCAGCTCAGTAAGACCATTAAGAAGCTGGATGATATTGGCCGTCAACTTGGTGATCTTGGCCTCGTGCAGGGTGAGGTTGCTGAGGATTTGTTTTATAGAAACGTCCGGTATCTTTTTAAAGAAGAGCGTGATCTGATTTTTGCTGATGTGAA
>JAYEIR010000068.1:0-4527 GCA_034660135.1 Thermodesulfobacteriota bacterium | reverse complement strand
GTTGAAGAGGCAGGTGGAGAGGTAAAGTCCATACCTTTTGCGCCGGGATTTTCCACCACAGGCGTTATAGAGAAAATCATTGCCCTTTATGGGCACGAGAAAAATGCCTGAATGTTCTGCGTGTCTCCCTTTAAGGTTGAAAATCAAAAAGACCGGTTGCCAGATTACCTGGATTTTGATATATTATTTTTTAGTTGTGTCTCGCGCCCATAGCTCAGTTGGATAGAGTGACGGACTACGAATCCGTAGGTCGCAGGTTCGAATCCTGCTGGGCGCGCCACTATTCACGCAAAGCTGCCAGGTTTGAATAGGGGGAGGAGAATTATGCCAACCTTAGCGCACGATCGGAAAGAACGATTCAGCTATGATGCCTGAAAACGAGTATGGCAAGGCCATAATTTGCGCTGGTGAAGATATTGTTGAATCGGCAGCGCTCGAAGGCTTGAAGATCAGGATGACAGATCTATTTGGTTTTTCTGATGAGGAAGCATCACCAACAAAGCTGTAAAAGGCAAACTGGGAAAAAGGCCTTTTGGGACGCAGATGAACGCAGATTTTCTGGATTTATTGGGCTCAGTATTGATTTTGGCAAAAAAATCTCTCACCTCATTACCATCTTCCATAGCTACCCCGGTTAAATAAAAGCAAAATCGGATTTATCTCGACAGGCTGGGCATGCAGAGTTCCACGCTTGACACAGCAGTTGACATAAGGGACGTTTTAAGAAAGTAAATAACTCAGAGAGCAGAAAAAGTTGTTTACTTTCTTACGGAGGTCCCTAATCCCACGGAGGAGATATTGAATTTTAGACCTCAAAGAAAAGGGTTTAATGAAATATATGAGAAAATCAACGACTGAGGCAGACCAGCCGTTCCAGTTGAATGTACTGTCGCTGCGGTTACCCAGGTTAATCGAGGCCCATCCGCGGGGGCAGCAGGTCCTCCGTATCCTGACCACACAAACCAGACCTTTGTGGCCGGAAACCGGGATTGAGGTGCCAATGGTCATGCTTAGCTCCAAGATGGGGGCGGCCCTGCGTAGTGCCCACAACGCCGGCTATGTGGTGCGCAGTTTGGAGAATGCGGAACGTATGCTCGCCACCGAGGAGCGCGGACTTGGCCTTGTTGATCGCCACAGCGGTGTGCCGAGAGGTGTGCGCGTCTCGCGCCTGTTGGTGTTGGCTGATGACGGAGCCGAACGCTTTTATCGTCAGGTGGAGAGGCTGCTGCGTTGTTACGGCCCCCGGGTGCTGGCAGTGCGTCTTGATGCGGATGCGGATGCGTTGGGTAAGTTGCTCTTCGGCACGAACGGTCGCGCCCGGCTGTTGATGCTCAATCATAAGGAGGCGGTCAGTACGTTCCTCCTGTCTATGACCGATCCATAGCTTTGTTCTTGAATAAGGTCAAGTTGCAAGGGGAGAAATGGGATGTCCTAAGTGATATATGCTGTGCTCTGATTATGGGAATGAGGTTGCCGTCTTATGTACGTTCGATTCCTATGGTCCCTCAGGTCCTGGTTATTCGAGTATACGGTCAAGTACCTGTTTCATGCGAATGACGTGAGTTCCCTTCCAGAAGACCCTGTTGCATGATTCGCACCGGGAATATTCGTTGCAAAAGGCCTTTGTCTTAGGGGGAATCCTGTCTATGATCTTTTCTTTTGAAACGGTCTCTATCAGGCCATTGCAACGAAGGCATCTTGAAAAAGGCCTCACGTTTTTCTTGATATCCAGGTAATCCAGGATCCCTCTTATCTGATTTTCTGTTGTCCCGGGCCGTATGAAAATTCCGTGGGTTACATCTTTGAATTTGAGGAGCTTTTTGCTCTTTGTAAGTATTATTCTGTTTTCCTTCTTGGATATTTCAATTATTGCGTAGACAGTGAGTGAGGGATCGAAATATACGTCAAGCCCTAATGCCCGCATATATTTGACTATATCTCCCAAATTGATATCTGCTATGAATCTGGTCTTGCGAAGAGGGATCTTCCTGAGGCGGGTAACATCTTCAATGTTCAGGCATTCAAAAGCAGGATATACGCTGATCCGGTCCTGATTTCTCAGGATGTAAGTGAAGTCGACGGATTTTCCGTTTACGAGGATAAGATCAATTTCCGTATGAGGCACCCCTAAAGATTCGATCATGTCCTTTACGGATCTTCTTCCTTTGAAGCAGGCATCAAAGTCGGTCTTTTTCCTGTATTCAGGCAGGAGATCATTTAATTCTTCATAAAAGCGAAATGATACTTTTTCCATATCACTGAACAGAGAGGGGAGGGCTTTCACTCAAAAGGGCCACAGGCAGCAAGCGCCTTTTTTCTTGAGTTCAGGCTCACACGAGGCTAATTGACGCTCATACTTGCCGGAGCGTTTATCGACTTTGCGTGCCACCTGTAATAACCAGGTCTTTTTTCTGAAGGTTTTTCTGTTGAAGCCACCATGCCCCTCATGATACGCCAGATAAAGGTTGTAGGCATTGTTCCTGGATATCCTGCATCTCTTATGACTGAGGCTGCAATACCATCCGACAAAATCAACGGCATCTTCAAAATCATCTCTATCAGCCCAGGAGTTTCCTGTGCTTTCCCGGTATTCATCCCATGTTTCATCTTTTGCCTGCGCATATCCATAAGCCGTAGAAGGCCGTGGCCCGGGAAAAATCCAGAGACAGGTTGTACGGGGAGGTTTGGCGTCAGCTTCGAACTTCGATTCCTGATGAATAATTGCCATCATGACAGGAATAGGGATTCCCCATCTGGTGCATGAATCGCGTGCGCTTTTATACCATTTTGGATGTTCCCGGAAGATTTCGCAGATATTATCGATCTGTCCGGGTCGGTGGGACGAAGTTGCACAGCCAATAAAAAGGAAACTCAGCAGAATTATGGCAAACAATGTTACTAAGCCTGGAGATGTTCCAGGATGTCGTGCAAAAGGGCGTGTCTTGAGTTTGTGCGCACTGCCTGACTTATTATTACAGACCAACGCGCAGACATCCATGTCAAAGGGCGAAGATGTGCTGCAATATTCCATGAAACGGTTGAATGACTTACACACCGTGAGCCCCTCTATCTATGTCAGCATGGCAACAGTCCCGAATCTTCCTGTTTTTTCCTCGGCCCTGTATGAATAGAAGAGGTCGGTATTGCAGCAAGAGCAAATCCCGGCCACCTCAATATTCTCTTCCAGAACTCCTGCGCTGAGGAGTTGCCATGAGCTGACCGCCCATAAATCAAAGTAATTCTGCCGGACCATAAGGCGCTCGAAAGACTCTGGAAATATCTGCCCGTGTGTAACAAATTCCGCGCAGCAGGGTCCAAGGGAAGGACCAATAGCGGCCAACAGATCTGACTCTTGACAATCAAACTCCTGTTTCATTCGGCGTATGACAACCCCCAGGATGTTCTGGACATTACCTCGCCAGCCGCAGTGGACATTGGCCAGCACCTTTCTTGTCGGATCAAAGATGATGACTCCCTGGCAGTCTGCCTGTTTGACCATGATAGCGGCATATGGGATGTTTGTGATAATGGCGTCAGCCGTGGGGACCTCAACAATATTGCTTACGTAGCCTTTGCGGAGTACAAACACGTGGTTCCCGTGAGACTGGTTCATGAATATCAGATGGTCAGCTCCGGCAACCTGCTTGATTCTATGGAGGTTTCTGCTTACGTCTTTTGGCCTGTCACCAACTGTATCACTAATATTGAGGGTGTTGAACGGGGGATTACTTACACCGCCGCGCCGTGTGAAAACCGCATGAAAAAGGTTTCTGTTTCGGGAAAGTCCTGGGTACTGAAAATATGGAACATCCTCTCCGACCCACAAAAGGTGAGATGGATCTGACATGGATATAGAGCCTTGGTCGTGCATCCTCATTTGAACCATGAACGGAAAGTCATTGCTGATCGAAGAAAAAAGATAGATTACGTCAAGACACAGGCCTTATCACTTACCGCTGCTTCCTTCCGGATCTGACGGGGTTCATGAGGGTCTGTCACTTGAGGTCCATCTCCACTCCAAAGGCAACATATGACAGCTCGTACCAAGGATCTCCTGAAGGATCTTCAACCCCGCATAAGCGGATCTCGGGTTACAGGGCACCGCTAACTCCCCGTCTAGCACGACCAAGGATTATGGCTTGTCCTAATAAATGTCCGCTCTTTCTTTTAGTTCCTTCCCCACCTTGAAGAAGGGGAGCTTTTTAGGCCCTACGTTGATTATCTCTCCGGTCTTGGGATTCCTGCCCTTGTAACCGTCGTAGTTTTTCACCTTAAAGCTTCCAAAACCTCTGATCTCCACCCTTTCGCCCTTGAGAATGGCTCTTTCCATGTCCCCGAATACGGTGTTGACCACATCTTCGGCCTTTTTTAGGGGCAGATCTTCTGCCTTGGCCAAGGCCTCTATCAATTGAGATTTGTTCATAACTCTCCTCTGTATATTAAGGGAACGGTTGAAACTGTTTGAATCATTCTATTATTATTATATATCAAATACTGGATCACGCATACCAAGTCAAGAGCAAATCA
>JAYEIR010000067.1:0-20167 GCA_034660135.1 Thermodesulfobacteriota bacterium | reverse complement strand
CTTCGAGCCGAAGGCGACTTGTTAATCCCATAGTAATTTTCACCGGGAATTGTTGATTATCGAATTTTTCCTTTGACATCCATTTGTTTTTATCAAAATATGAAGCAACTCCTCAGGAAGATAGTCTGTAGTCTACAAACTTACAGCCTTTAGCCTACACCCTAAACAAGTTGAATGAGGATGTATGGTCACCCAGAAAAGCGCTGTTTCAGGTAAGAGAAGATGCCCCAGGAATATATCAACCTATGCAAAATATACAGACCATAAAAGGTGTCCTGTTTGATCTGGACGGGACCCTGACCTGGCCCGGTGCGCTTGATTTTCCTGCCATCAAGCGTGAACTTTGCTGTCCGCAAGACCAACCGATCCTTGAGTATCTCGAATCCCGGCCCAAGTCACTGAGAACTGAACTCATGAAAATATTAGAGCAAAGGGAAGAACAGGCAGCCAAAGCCTCTGTTCCCAATAAAGGGGCGGAAAAATGTCTTTCTGTCCTGATCAACAAAGGAGTTTCGCTGGGTATTTTGACGAGGAATAGCTTGGACTCGGTGAAAATCGCACTTCAACAATTTGAGGACTTTGAGTTAGATGATTTTGCTGCTGTTATTACCCGCGATTTTTCTCTGCCAAAGCCACATCCGGACGGGGTTTTCCAGGCCGCGAGGAAGATGGGGCTCCTGCCGTCGGAATTGCTGGTTGTAGGGGATTTTTGCTATGACATAATTGCAGGAAAAGCGGCAGGTTCTCTAACGGTCTTTGTCACGAACAACCAAAAATCGGTCATGGTTCCGGGTGATTCCGAGCCTGACTACACCATAAGCTATCTTTCACAACTTCTTGATATCCCGCAACTTTTTGAAGATAGTGTGCAGGCGAAATATGGGAGGGCGCACCACTCCTGGCCTCATAGCGGCAGTTAATCTGCCTTAACTAACAGCAACTGACCGGGATAAATTGTGCTTCGGGGCGTCAGTTTGTTCAGTCTGAGGAATTGTGACAGGTTCATGTGGCTTTTTTTGGCAATCATATATGGTGAGTCGCCTTTTAGTACCTTATATGTTTTGGTTTTCATCTTTTCAAATGTTGTTAACCCACTTGGTATCATGAGAACCTGCCCTATACTCAAATGAGTGTTATTCAATTTATTTCGGCGCTGTATGGCCTTGGTCGTGGTCCCAAATCGATTGGCGACCTTCCAGAGAGAATCCCCTTTTTTAACTACATATTTTACGATCTGCCCTTTTGCTTTTGAGGCCTGGACTGTTGAAGGGGCCTTTTGCCTGGAAGCGTATGTGGCCTTTACAGGGATCTTGAGTTTCCAGCCTGCTTTTATGTAGTGGCTTCTCCTCAGGTTGTTCGCAGCCATTATGGCCCTGATGCTTGTCTTATGCCTTCGTGCGATGGTAGATAGAGACTCACCTCTTCGCACCCTGTGAACTACATGGGTGGGAACAGGAGGATGCCAGGCTGGAATCTGACTGATTTTGGCAAGGAGCACCGCCCCTTTCCCAATGGGTACTTTGACTGTATACGGTCTGTTAGGAGTAGAGTAGTGCCTCAATTCCGGATTCAGGTCTTTCAGAGATTGGTAAGAAATATTTAGATAGCTTGCCATGGTTTTAAGACGGACCCGTTTGTTAATGGTTACATCTTCGGTTTTGATTTCCTGGTCTACCGCAGGAAGGGTAAAACCATAGGCCTCAGGGTTGTTCAGGATGTGCAGGACTGCCAGAAATTTTGGGACATAAAAGGCCGTCTCTGAAGGGAGTCTATTATAAAGATCCCAAAAATTATCAAGGTAGTTGATTCTCTGGGTCCGGATACGCCTCAATACCAAACCTTCACCGCAGTTATAGGCGGCAAGAACCGTTGTCCAGTCTCCAAAGATATGGTGCAATTCTTTCAGATAGGCAATGGCAGCCTTGGTCGATTTTTCCGGATCCATCCTTTCATCCACCCATGTATCCCTCTTCAGGCCAAACTTGTGTCCTGTTGATGCTATAAACTGCCACATACCGAGGGCCCTTGCCCTTGAAAGTGCCCTTATCTTGAAACCACTTTCGATAAAAGGCAACCACGAGAGTTCTTCGGGCAGACCTGCTTCCTTCAGGCAACTCACAATGTAAGGACGATACCTTCCTGAACGGCGATAGGCATTGATAAAGAATTTCTTCTCCCTGCCCTTGAATAGATTAATGGCCTTTTCCACATGAGCGTTCATTACGAGCGGAATTGCCTTGTGGTATCCGTTTGCAACAGTAAACCTTGAGGAATAGACTTCAATGATCCGCTTGGATATGGTAAAACGCAAGTCTTCCGTTTGTTGCAGGATCTCCGGGTCCTGATCAGGTTTGACCTGTAAGATCAGATAATATGCCTCATCAAGGGCACCAATGGCATTCTCAAGGTCCCCCTGCTCCCAAAAGTCATTGGCCGCCTCACAAAACCCGAGTGCAGAATCAAGCATTTCCTGGTTAGATTTTTTCTGTGCCTCTGCAGCAGGGGAACCGCTACTGATATCTTGCGATTTGTGTGAGTATAAGGTCTTCCTCTCTTCTTGTTTTTCCTCGGTCTCGGAAGGATCGGGAAATTTTTCCTTAGACGTAGTTATGCCCGGTAACCTTATTGAGGAAGATTCAGACTCAGGACTCTTTGTAACAGATGTATCCGCTGTAGGTTGTTTTGTGCCCTTGACGTGGGATACATCGCTGACACAGGCAGTACAGACCAGGAGGAGGATTATAGCGATGAGCGTTATAAGACCGTAAAGTTTTCTATGGATTTTCATTTTTCTGCTTAGTCCTTGTCACAAGTATAGTTAGTGAGTGCCTGGCGGCGTTCAGTTCAGCATTGTGGATTGTCAGCATTTGTTTCCAGTGGACGGAGTATAGAAAATGCGTTCTCAATGGTCAAGGGCATATGAGCCTTTTATTTTTTCCAGTATGGCCCTAAGTTGGGTTTTGTTGTTGAGCTCCGGGTTATCGGTGACTTGTTCTATCAAGTCTTCAAGGATTGCTCCCACCTCTTTTCCTGGTGAGATTCCTAAGATCTCCATAACCTTATGTCCGTCTATGGCAAGGTCTTGTGTCTTTGTCGCCACATGACCTTTTATCTCGTGTTTTATTCTTGTCTCAAGTTTGTCCAGGAGATCTAATTCCTGGTTTTCTGCGGGGTGAGCCAGGAGATCTGCACGGCGGAAAACGAGAAGGTCCATGATATCCTCAGGCCCCACGCGCCGGATAAGGCGTCTTACAGCACTATCACTCCATTCGGAATTGTAATCAATCATGTGGTGGCGGACAAGGTTGTTCACCTTCAGGATAGTGTCCTTGCTGAATCTCAGGCGATCCATTATTTCCTGAGATAGTGCTGCGCTTGCCTCTTCATGGCCGAGAAACCGCCATTCACCCTGAATTTTTTCTCTTACACGAGGTTTTCCGATATCGTGAAGCAGTGCTGTCATTCTCAAGACAGGATCCGGTTGGACACGGTCAATGGTCTCCATAATATGTTTAAAAATATTGTGACGGTGATAGGCATTCTGTTTTTTTCGGTATCCCTCAAGTAGTTCCGGGAGGAAGTATTTGAGCAGCCCTGTCCTTACCATTAGACTGAATCCGGTAGAGGGCCTTGAACTTGTTAGAAGTTTCATCATCTCCTCTCTGATTCGCTCTGGTGCTGTGGAGCGGAGCAGGGGGGCCATACTGGTAAGAGTTTTCAGTGTCTCTGTCTCAATTTTGAAACCGAGTTCAGTTGCAATTCTCACGGCCCTCAAGAGGCGAATGGGGTCTTCCTGAAAGCGTTTTTGCGGGTTCCCAACAGCCCTGACCAGCCTTCTCTTGATATCTGCTTTCCCGCCGCAAGGATCCAGTACCCTGCTGTTTTCCAGATCATACGCCATGGCGTTTATGGTAAAATCGCGGAAAGTCAGGTCCTCGTGAAGTAATTTTGTCCTTCCCCTGAAAGAGGTGACCTCAAAGTGCCGGCCGGAATCCACAAGGGTTACTGTGTCATGTTTGAGGGCAAAGAGCTTTGTGTCACTGAATATGGCTTTGATTTCTTCAGATGATGCGGATGTGACCACGTCCCAGTCAGTTATTGGCCGTTGAAGAAAGGCATCTCTTACAGCGCCACCCACGAGATAGGCCTGATAGCCGGCCTCCTTAAACCTCTTGTAAATAAAGATAACGAATTTAGGAATATGCAGATTTATCATGTGCTATTGATGTCCATATGGAAATTGCGAATTCAGGGATATAGGAATTGAGGAATTTTTCATACAATTTTATTTACAAGGGACTAAAGTTAAGGGTAATAGTTGACTTATTGAAATATTCATTTCAAAACAGCTTTTTGCTGTTTTGTCAATATATTCTCTATTCCAAACGGAGGGTCAAGAGATGGACCTCAAGGTTATGCTCACAACTTTCGGGATGATATTTCTGGCTGAACTGGGGGACAAAACTCAGCTGGCGACGTTTGCCTTTGCTGCTGAAAGCAAGACGCGGCTTGCCGTATTCCTTGGTTCTGCTGGGGCACTTGTCCTTACCTCCCTGCTTGCCGTTGTCTTTGGATCCGCCATAACCAGGCTAATTCCCGGAAGCTATATCAGGATAGGGGCCGGGGTTTTATTCGTAATGCTGGGCGGGTGGATGTTATTATTTCCTGGGGGAAAATAGGAACAGGGCAAGCCCGGAACCGGCCATCCGGACACTGAGATTGTGCAAAAGGGCTAATGTGCTTGGATCATCTCCAAAAGAGTTGGTAGGATGATAAGGATTCAAGGGGTCAAGGGGCCGGGGGGTCGAGTGAATGCTTAAGTGTTAGACAGAAAGCACTCGACCCCTTGAATCCTTGAACCCTCGAACCCTTTACATCAACTAATCGGGAGAAGAGCCATGTGCTTTAACTTTAGGCACTTGTGAATGCACGCAGGAGTAAGCCCCCTCCCAGTGTGCAAATCAAGGCCACGTCCTCTCGGTGTGGATTCTTTACGAATGGCGGTTGACTGGTTCAAGAGGAAGAATGGTATGGAGTTTTTCGAGAAAGATCATGTCAAGGCTCGTATTATTGCTATCAGCCTGTCGTTTCTCATTGGAACAGCACTGATGGCCGCAAAATTTTACGCATACCGGCTCACTCATTCTTCAGCCATTCTTTCCGATGCTCTCGAATCAATCATTAATGTGGTAGCCAGCGCCTTTGCCCTGGGCAGTATCTTGTTTGCAGCAAGACCTCCGGACGAAAATCATCCTTATGGACATGGTAAGATCGAATACTTTTCGGCTGGTTTTGAAGGCGGTCTTATTGTCCTTGCCGCCCTGGGAATCTTTTGGTCTGGATTGTCCCATATTATGAGTCCCAGGCACCTCACAAATCTTGAGGACGGTCTGTTGATTCTCTTTGGTGCCGGCATGATCAATCTGGCTCTCGGTGTCTGGCTTTTACGGGCGGGCAGGCGAACCGCATCGCCGGCCATTGTCGCGGATGGTAAACAT
This sequence comes from Thermodesulfobacteriota bacterium, assembly GCA_034660135.1. Classification (GTDB taxonomy): domain Bacteria; phylum Desulfobacterota; class DSM-4660; order Desulfatiglandales; family Desulfatiglandaceae; genus JAYEIR01. The sequence goes on along the minus strand of JAYEIR010000067.1, from coordinate 14,669 downwards.
GTGCTGACCGATGTGTACACGTCGGTTGGGGTGCTCTTGGGCCTTTTTTTGGTCCGTATGACTGGATGGTGCCGGCTGGATGGTGTTATCGCTTGCCTGGTGGGAGTAAGCATTCTGGTAACAGGGGGAAAGCTGGTCCTCCAGGCCTTTGCAGGGCTTATGGATACTGCAGAACCGGGGCTTTTGGAAGAGATCTCTAATTTGCTTGCCAAATACCGAAAGGACATATGGATCGACATTCACCGGCTCAGGGCATGGCGGTCGGGAGGCTCTGTCCTCATTGACTTACACATGATCCTGCCGAGGGATTTCACACTAAAGGAAGCACATAGAGAAGCTGAAGAGCTGGAACAGATTGTTGTTTCTTATTTTAAAGGGAGGGCAAACGTTCTTGTCCACATGGACCCGTGTGTTGATCCGGAGTGTCCTATCTGCGAGCGTCATCTCTGTGAGTTGCGCTCGGAAGGTTTTAAGGGCCGGATTTCGTGGAACAGGGAAAAACTGACCTTGAAAAGGGGGCTGGTACACGCTGTTGAAAAGGTTTAATATTCTCATTGCACTAAAAGTAATAAGGTGGCATAAATAGATATTGTATGTTTAGGCTAAAGGCGTAAGGGAAAAAACTTAAGAAGGGGCAAATCCTTTGCTATTTGGTGTCCGTCCAGAAATGAGATAGTTTTCGCAAGGTCAAGAAAGATGAGGATTTTAACCACAGGAATATGTTGAATATTTCGAGGATTAAAATCCGAATCTGACCCCAGTACCATTTTCCGAAGCTACGGGGCAGGCACAGAGATTGCGGAAAATAGCCATTTATGGATGGACACTATTTGGCTTTTGTCTTTTTCATACTTTAGTTTGAAGAAAATCTTTAAAGACTGCTGAGTCAAGGGGATAAAAAATGCAAAACAACGTCCTGTTAGAAATCAAGGACCTGCATGTGTCTATAAAAGGTAAGGAGATCCTGAAAGGGGTAAACCTCAGGATCAAGAAAGGAGAGATCCATGCCGTTTTTGGGCCAAACGGGTCAGGCAAGACCACCCTCATAAGTGCCTTGATGGGATTTGCGGGTTACGAGGTGACCGGGGAGATCCTCTTTCGCGGGGAAAATATCATTGATCTCTCAGTTGACGAACGGGCCAGGCTGGGGATAGGCATATCTTTCCAGCGTCCGCCTGTCATAAAAGGGGTAAAGCTCAGGGCTATGATTGAAGTCGGTGCAAGAGGAAATGGAAAACGCTTGGACAAGTATGCCAAAGATCTTAATCTAACGGATTTTCTCGACCGGGATGTCAACGTCGGCTTTTCAGGTGGAGAGATCAAGAGAGCGGAGCTTTTACAACTTATGGTCCAAGATCCGGATATGATCTTTTTGGATGAGCCGGAGTCAGGAGTAGATATTGAGAATATTGCACTTATAGGGAAATATACCAATCTCCTGTTAGGGAGGCATAAGGAACATGACAACAATAAGACCTTGAAAGATTTGCACAGAGAACGTAAGAAGTCAGGGCTGGTAATAACCCACACGGGACATATCCTTAATTACCTCGATGCGGATGTGGGCCATGTCCTCTTGGAGGGAAAATTTGCCTGTTATGCCAACCCGGGTGAGATGCTCCACACCATAACGGAATGCGGGTTTGAGGAGTGTTATCGGTGCTTCCACGAGGAGAGGTGATATGACTGATGATAAGGGAATAATAACAGCCGATCCGGACCTGGGGATGTACCGAGACCAGGCTGCGGAACATCCTGAAATCGAGGATTTATCCCGACTTTCCGCTGAAGATCAAGATGTGCTCTTAATGACTGGGATGCATACCGGCGGAGAAGATCGCTCTGGGACCTTCTTCCAAAAGGACCATTCCGTGATTCACTGCAAGACCGATTTTGATGGGGCGGAGGTCATGTCGGCTTCAGCAGCGAGGGAGAAATATGATGGTCTGCCAGAGTACTGGTGGAAGGCCCTGCCCGTTGACAAAGACGTTTATACCAGGCGCGTTGAAGAAAAGCAGAAACATGGCTATTTCATCCGGTCATTTCCTGGAGCCGTGGTCCATTATCCTGTTCAGGCCTGTCTCTACCTTAGTGAGGATAATCTCTCCCAGGACATCCACAACATTGTTATTGCCGAGGAGGGCTCGATACTGAATATCATTACCGGCTGCGCTACTGCTCTTGGTGTGCGATCAGGGCTCCATGTGGGCGTATCTGAATTTTATGTAAAAAAGGGGGCGACGCTTTCTTTTACCATGATTCACAACTGGGCGGAGGATATGGCCGTAAGGCCGCGCACGGCAGTGATCGTAGAAGAAGGGGGAACTTACATCTCCAATTATATTTGTCTTGTTCCGGCGAAGGACCTCCAGACCTATCCCACCGTAACTCTCAGAGGCAAGGGAGCGGTCACAACTTTAAATTCCGTATTGCTGGCCAGTCCAGGTTCACTCATGGATGTCGGTTCGCGCGTAATCCTTAAGGAGGAAGAGTGCCGGGCCGAGGTAATTTCCCGTGCCGTATCCACAGGGGGAAAGATTATCGCTCGGGGGCAGCTAATCGGGGAAAAGTCCGGTGTCAGGGCTCATCTGGAATGTAACGGACTCCTGCTTTCCGATCAGGGTGTTATTCGTGCCATACCTGAACTACAGGGCAAAGCTACTAACCTGGACATGTCTCACGAGGCCGTTGTCGGGAAGATTGCACAGGAGGAAGTTGAATACCTTATGGCACGTGGGATCTCAGAGCATGAGGCAACCTCTCTTATCGTCAAGGGCTTTCTTTCCTTAGATATCGTGGGACTTCCGGATGACCTCAAAAAAGAAATGGAGCGCATAATTGATGAGACCGACGTGGAAGCGATGTAGCGATCTGTCAGGTAAAGGGGGTAAGGCTAAAGGCGTTCAATAGTCAAAGATGCTATCGAAATTGATCGAAGCACTTTTGTTAGTTGATAGTTATCAGTTAATGGTTATCAGTTAGTTTAACCGTAATATCTCAATAATTTGGGGTGCGAGTCATTGATTTGCGTTCAAAATTTTGACGGAGTTTTGGGGGAATACAGGAAATGGATCTTGATCGTATCTTAAATGCGGCATCTATTGCAGTGGTCGGGGCATCAAAGACCAAGACAAAGAGGGGATTCCAGGCCATAAAAATTCTGATTGAAGAAAGATTTGAAGGTTCGATCTATCCGGTTAATCCAAAGGAGAAGAGCATCCTCGGGTTACCCTGCTATAAACAGGTGTCTGATATCGAAGGTCCTGTGGAACTCGTCCTGATAACCACCCCGGCCCCGACAATCCCGGCAATTCTTGATGATTGCGGTAAGAAAGGTGTGTCCGGCGTAGTTATTGTGGCAGGGGGCTTTGGTGAGTCAGGGAAAAAAGGCAGGAAATTTGAGGACCGGGTCGTGGACACGGCCAGAAAAAATAATATCCGAATAATAGGCCCCAACACATCCGGAATGATGAACATGAAGACCCATTTGAATGTGGTGGGACTTAAACAGGCGCCTGAGGGAAATATAGCCCTCTTAACCCAGAGCGGCAACATGGCCCTGACTCTGATTACCGAGGCGACAATAAAGAGCCGGCAGGGATTCTCGTATTATGTGGGCGTGGGAAATGAGGCCGATATCAGATACCATGAGTACCTGAAGTTTTTTCAAGAAGACCTGGATACCAGGGCGATTCTTATGTATGTGGAAGGTATGCGCGACGGGCGCCGATTTTTGCAGCAGGCATATAATACCACACGTATCAAGCCGATTATCATGCTCAAAAGTGGTCGTTCGGCCACCGGAAAACGATCTGCCGGTTCACACACCGGGGCCCTCGCAGGCATGTCGGAGGTCGCTGCAACCGCCTTCCGCAGGTCCGGCATCATTGTGATTGAAAATTCAGACGAATTGTTCCCTGCTGCCGAAACACTTGCCAGTCTGCCTTCGATAAGAAACAATAAAATCGCTATCCTGGCCGATGGCGGCGGTCATGCCACGATCGCGGCTGATAAGCTGACCGATTTGGGGGTCGGGATACCGCCATTGAGTGAGAAGACCATGGACAGGCTGCGCGAGATCCTGCCTGCAGCCGCTTCAGTGCGCAATCCGATCGACGTCGCAGGCGCAGCAGATGACAACCCTTCCATTTTCGCAGACTGTGCGCATATCCTGTTACATGACGGCAATATCGGCGGGCTTTTGATTGTGGGTCTTTTTGGTGGATACAGTATCCGCTTTGCCGAGAGTCTGGCCTTTTCTGAAGAAGACGCTGCACACCGCATGGGAAAACTGGCCCGGGATACCCGAAAGCCCATTGTGGTCCACAGCCTGTATAATTTTGCCAGACCGCATTCTCTTGACCTGTTGCGCTATTATAACATCTCGGTCTATGATTCCCTGGAAATTGCATGCAAGTCCATTGCTGTTCTCGCTGAATACGGGGGATATTTGAGAAGCTATAGGGCCAAGGCGAAATTCGTGTTTTCCAAGGGGCTCAAGTCAAGACCACGAGGCCGGAAAATATTCCGTCAAGCAAGAGAAAAGGGGCTCGGTGTTTTGTTAGAGCATGAGGCCAAGGAATTGATGCGCTTGCACGGGGTGAGGGTTCCTTCGGATACATTGGCCCATTCGGCTGAGGAAGCGGTTGATGCAGCATCTGAATTTGAGAAATATGTTGCGCTGAAGATCGTTTCTCATGATATCCTGCACAAGAGCGATGCCGGCGGTGTTCAGCTCAATCTCAAGACCCCTGAGGAGATCCGTGACGCCTTTAATAGAGTTATGGACAATGCCAGGCAGTATAATCCGTCAGCAGACATCAAGGGTGTCCTGGTTTCTCCCATGGCAGACAAAGGTCTGGAAGTCATCGTTGGCACAAAGATCGATGACCAGTTCGGGCCTGTGATAATGTTCGGGATCGGCGGAATATTGGTGGAAGTCCTCAAAGATGTGGTCTTTCGGGTGCTGCCTATATCTGAGCGTTCGGCCAGGATGATGATCAGGGATATTAAATCTGTTACCCTGCTTGACGGATTCAGGGGTGAACCGCCTGTTGACAAAACAGCAATCAGGAATTTGTTGCTGACGGTTTCGGAAATTGTGGGTTCTTATCCGGACATCCGGGAAATAGATCTAAATCCGGTTATTGTACATGAAAAAGGTTTGGATATTGTGGATGCCCGCATTATTTTGACAAAAGACCCAGGTGTCTCATACTGGTAATATCAGATCTCGTCAATTAGTGATCCGAATTTCAGAATCCAAAATACAACTATGGTCATTGAACAAGCAAAAGAAGTCCTTAAAATTGAGGCGCAGAGCATACTGAGCCTGGTGGACAGGGTGGGCCCGGAATTTGAAAAGGCCGTTGAAATGATCCTGCGGGCCAAGGGGAAGGTCATCCTCACAGGTATGGGGAAATCCGGACTCATTGGCAGAAAGATAGTCTCTACCCTTAACAGTACGGGCACCCCTTCCGTGTTTCTTCATCCTGCAGAGGCCATCCATGGGGACCTCGGAATGGTTACAAAGGATGATGTTGTACTGGCGATATCCAATAGCGGGCAAACATCTGAAGTTAATGCGCTATTGCCTATTTTGAAAAACATGGGCGCCAGGATCATAGCCTTTACCGGGGTACTGGATTCTCTGATGTCAAAGGCGTGTGACATAGCTATAGATGTCGGAGTCGAAAGAGAGGCATGTCCACTGGGTCTGGCGCCGACAGCCAGTACTACTGCCGCGCTTGCCATGGGCGATGCCCTTGCCGTTGCACTTATAAATGGTCACCGTTTTAAGCGGGATGATTTCAGAAGATTTCATCCTGGAGGGAGCCTTGGAGAACGGCTTGATCTTATGGTCAAAGAGGTAATGCGCACCGGGGACCTTATACCTGTGGTTACCGTGGAGGCCAAGGTCCAACAGGCGATTGAAGAAATCAATGCCAAGGATATCGGAGTCACCCTTGTTGTCGATAGAGATCAAAAGGTCGCGGGTATTATCACTGACGGCGACTTGAGAAGGGCCATGATGAAGCATGGTTTCATTAATGAAATGAAGGTTGAACGGATTATGTCCTCCTCTCCAAAGACCATCGAAGAAAACCAGACAGCGGAAGAGGCATTAGGGCTGATGGAGTTGAATGGTATTACACACCTTGTTGTTGTGGATGGGGGTAATCGCCCAAAGGGAATTGTTCATTTTCACGATCTTTTCGGAAGAGAGGATTTAAGAGCCAATGGAGTTTCCAAACTTACCGCGGGGACTCATCGTTGACCTGATCACCCCGCTTAGGAATGATGGAGCAATAGACGGTCGTGGACTGGGAAGGCTTCTGGACCGGGTAAGCCCGTATGCGCAGGCACTTCTCCTCGCCAGTCCTCACATAGGTGAAGGGAAAAATCTGTCTTCCCAGCATCGATCGGAGCTTTTGGAAAAGACACTCCTTGTGCTCCGGCAAAGGCCGATTCCTATCTTTATGTGGAGTTCCAGGGATACTGAAGAAGCAACAAGACAAACCCTTTTTGAAATGAGAGAGGTGCTCAAGAAACGAGATTACGGGAGCACTGTTTATTGGGTCGACAGCCCCCTTTACTATCACAGCAACCGTGGATTACCAGCCTACTACCATGACATATGTTCAGATGTCCGGGAACCATTTATCCTCCATAATGATCCTGAATTCATAAAAGATATCTCCAGGCCCTTCAAGAGAAGCAATATGCGTACCGCGATTCTGAAGGAATTACTGGCAATAGAAAACATTATGGGCTTGTTATTCTCAGGATCGCTTGACAGGGCCGGCAATTACCAGAAGGCATGTCACGGCAGAAAAGATTTCAGGATTTATGATGGAGACGAGACCGCATTCCTTGAACACCCGAGCATGAGCGGCGTAGCGTCTGTGGGAGCAAATCTTGCACCAAAGGCCTGGCGGGAAGTCACCCAGTCTTCAATTATGACAGCCGGAGACCGGAAAAACTACCCGGATTATTTGCAGCAGCTCTGGGAAGTCGGGATCTATCTCCGTAACCTCAAGGACATATACGGAACCATGCCCGTGGTTATTATCAAAGAAGTTCTTTCTGACATGGGCATCATCGAAACGCCTACCTGCACAGAGGAATCTCAAGATGTAGAGGAATCAAAGAGGCGGATCAAGGAATTGATGACTCATTACGGGGACTATCCTGGAAATTGATAGCCCGCTTCCATGTTTTGGTGACAACTAATTGTTGACAATAGCCAACGGCTTTTACAGCAGCTCGGTATCATCGTGTGAATAGGGCGGTGCACAGCAGCATAATATTCTTAATGGGGCGTCCCCTGTATTTTTGATCCAGTGTGATGTCCCGGGCTGAATACAAACTGTATCACCCGTCCTTACGCTGAAGGTATCATTGTCAAGAGACATCAGGCCCGTGCCCTGCGTAATATGATAGATCTCTTCAGATTTGCGATGCCTGTGCAGGAATGTTCTGGAGCCAACCGGCACGGTGGCTTCTGCCAGACTCTGAGTTGAGTTGCCATGGACTTCAGGATGCATGAGTTCACGTATAAGTGAGCCGTCTTTTGTCTCGTAAGGTACGATCTTTTCATATTCACTCTTTTTCATAATTTTCCCCTGTCCTGTCATGAACTGCCATTTCTTGCCGATAGAGAAGGTTCAATTTTCTTACTTAAAATGTCTATGGTCTTAACCAACCAACTACTTGACCACTCAACTATTTAACGAAGTCTATCATAACAAAGATTGACACACAAACAACGTTTCTTTATTATGCTTTTTGGAAAAAATATGTTTACATTACGCCAAAAATCTATGGAGGTACTAAAATGGTAGAATGTCCGATATGTGCAGCAGAATTTGCCCTGCCTGCTGATGCCGAGGAAGGGGAAATCATAACCTGTAACGAATGCGGGGCTGAACTGGAAGTTACTGCGAATGGCGGTGTGCAGGAAGCTCCGCAAGAAGAGGAAGACTGGGGCGAGTGATTCGCAATTTCTTCACAAATATCTCACTCCAGTACCATCTCCCAGAGTTAGGGGGCAGGCATAAGTAAACTTGTAACCACTCACGGGTTCAAAAGTTCAGGGTACGATAGGTTCTAAGTTCAATACAAATCTCAACCCCTGATACTTAGTGCCTGCCCTATCTGTGCCGTCATTCCCATTCCCCGGTCAGTCAGGGGAGACCAATCGAAATAGTACTACCTAAAACCTGCAATTAGCCGTTAGCTTAAAGACTACAAGCATTTGTATAGCTTTACGCTGAATTGAAACTTTCATTTTTTGATGCAACTGTGTTGTCTAACAACTGATTGATTTTATGTAACTAATAGCTAACGGCTAACCGCTAATTGCATTTTTTAGATACTACTATTCCTGTGGCTTTGCGAAATCTGATCGACCGAATCTAATACGAATCAGAGCGCCAATTCTGTGAAGTTATTCTTGGGCGAGCTCTGAGAGGCAATTTCAAAACGCCCCCTTTGGCCTGATCTCTGTGTATCTGAGTCCTCAGCGAGAGAAGGTTTTGCGATCTGTCTTTTCGTAAGTTCCAATATCCTTTATCTCCATGATTTTACTGCCTTTGTCTTTGACCTCCAAAATGTCAAGGCAATATATGTTGGGCCAGCTTTATTAAGGTTTTTGTTGACACAAGCCACAAGGGAAGGTATGACAACCTCGAATATATTTCAAATATTGTGAAAGCAACGAAAAACTCTCTTCTATCAGAAAAGGGTTTGGACGAGGTGTATTATAAAATGAAAATTGGGTTTTTGCATTCGATATTAAGAAAAGACGAGAAGCTCCTCCTCGATGAATTCAGGAGTCGGAAGGAAGTTGAACTGGAGAAAATAGACGACAGGCAAAGAGTCTTCGACCTGCATGAGAATGATTTTGACTATGATGTCGTTGTTGAGCGGTCCGTAAACCACTCAAGGGCTGTCCATGCCCTGAAGATCTTCAATGACAGAGGTATACATACAGTCAATACGGCTGAAGTAGCAGAGGTCTGCGGGAGCAAGTTCCTTACAACCCAGGCCCTGATCAAGGAAGAAATTCCAACGCCAAGATGTTTCCTGGCCTTCACTCCCGAGTCAGCACTCGATGCTATGGACAGGCTTGGGTATCCCTGCGTCATCAAGCCAACTACAGGTTCATGGGGCAGGCTCATATCAAAGATAAATGACCGTGATGCAGCAGAGGCCATCCTGGAGCATAAGCAGATTCTGGGCAGTTACCACCATTCCATTTTCTATATTCAGGAATATATTGAAAAGCAAGGAAAGGACATCCGGAGTTTTGTTGTCGGGGATCAATGTATTGCAGCTATTTACCGCTCTTCAGAGCACTGGATTACAAACACTTCGAGAGGCGGGAAAGCAACAGATTGCCCTGTCACAAAAGAACTGTTCGAGATTTCAGTGAAGGCTGCGGAGGCGGTTGGAGGCGGCGTACTTGCTGTGGATATCTTTGAGAGTGATAAGGAATACCTCGTCAATGAGGTCAACTATACCATGGAATTCAGGAACAGTATCGAGGTCACGGGAGTTGATATTCCCGCAAGAGTAGTTGATTATGTATTGGAGGTGGCATGGAAATGAGAGTCAGCATCGTAGGTGCGTCAGGATATGGCGGAGGGGAGTTATTGAGGCTGTTGCTTCAGCATCCTGATGTTGAGGTGCATCAATGCACCTCGGAAAGATTCGCAGGCAAACCTGTTACCCGGCTGCATCCGAATCTCAGGAAACAGACATCCATCAGTTTTTGCAGCATAAAGGACCTGGAAAAGGTTGATCTTCTTTTTACAGGTCTGCCCCATACTCAATGCATGCAGAGGTTTGATGAATTTAGTGTATTAGCAGACAAGATTGTTGATCTGTCTGCAGATTTCAGGCTGAAGGATACCGGGGCATACAAGACATGGTATGCTACCGAACATACGCACCCGGACAAGCTGGTTGAATTCGTCTACGGCAATGTTGAACTGCACAGAGAGGAAATGAAGCAGGCAAGGTATATAAGCGGCGCAGGCTGTAATGCCACAGCGACCATCCTGCCGTTGTGGCCGCTTTTTAGAAATAATATTGTTGACAGATCCTTGCCTGTTATTGCGGAAGCAAAGTGCGGTTCCTCCGAGGGAGGTAATGCTGTAAGTGAGGCATCCCACCATCCTGAACGGAGCGGTTGTGTCCGGTCCTACAAACCGACAGGACACAGGCACATCGCCGAGATGCAGCAGGAGTTGGGATATCCCGTCCAGTTTTCAGCAACCTCTATAGAGATGGTCCGGGGCATCTTGCTGACCGCCCATGTCTTTGTAAGGGAAGGGATAACGGAAAAAGACATATGGAAGGCCTACCGAAAGTCATATGGCCAGGAGCCATTCATCAGGATTGTCAAGGACAGGCAAGGCATCTATCGTTATCCTGAGCCCAAGATTGTTGCAGGCACAAACTACTGTGATATTGGTTTTGAGCTGGACGGAAAAAGACTTGTGGTCGTCTCGGCAATTGATAATCTTATGAAAGGTGCAGCGGGCCAGGCAGTGCATGCCATGAACGTCATGTGTGGCTTTGACGAAAAGGCAGGCCTCGGCTTTGCTGGATTACATCCTGTTTAATATGTGCAGACTGTTAGTTGTACGTGCCAAAAGGGCCTTTCCCATAGTTCCTCATCTAAACAAATTCGCTGATATCTCCAAGAACAGCAAGGAATATCAAGGACATGGATGGGGATGTGTCTACAAGGACGATAAAGGAACCTGGAAAGTATATAAAAACGTCAAGCCGATCTGGGAAGACGATTTTTCCCGGTTCCCCTCCACTGCATTGCTCGTTGCACATGCACGAAGTGCCTTTGAAAACAAGGATATTGTGGTTGAGAACAATATGCCTTTTTTTGACGGCAGGAATGTATTCATCTTTAATGGCGAGTTGCGTGGTGTAAGGATACGGGAGCAGGGAAGGATAGGCGCGGAGAAGATATTTAATTATATTAAGCGGTTTGACAAGGGAGATACTCTGAAGGCCCTGCAGAAAGCCGTTGAAATCATAAAGAAGAGAACTACCCATATCAGGGGTATGAACATCATCATGGTGAATGATGGAGGCATATATGCCTCTACCTTTTTTAATGAGGACGAGGAGTATTTCACCATGCGCTATAAGGAAGGAAAGGAGTTGAGAATCTGTTCGGAGCCGTATCCTTCGGAGGAAGGGTGGCAAAGGATGGCAAATGGCTTAACGAGGGTGTGGTAAATGATTATTGTTAAGATAGGCGGAGGAAACGAGGTCAACATACAAGGGATTATTGCAGACCTTGCTGCGGTTAAGGAGAAGTTTATTATCGTGCATGGAGCGAATGCCCTGCGTGACAAGCTGGCAGATGCCCTGGGAACCCCGAAGCAGACACTTACTTCAGTCAAAGGGTACTCGAGCGTGTACTCTGATGAAAAACTGCTTGACGTCATGATGATGGCATATGCGGGACTAAGGAACAAGCGGATTGTGGAGATGTGTCACCAGCACGGCATCAATGCCATTGGCCTGTCTGGCCTTGATGGAAAAGTTATACAGGGTAGACGGAATCGAGGCATCAGGGTAGAAAAAAACGGCAAGAAGAAGATCATCAGGGATTATTCAGGAAAACCGGAGGCGATCAATGAAGGGCTTCTGCACATGTTGCTTGACAATGGTTATATCCCTGTCTTGACGGTGCCCATCATCGATGAACATAATACAGCCATTAACACTGAAAATGATGATGTTGTCAGGGTATTGCAGAAATCTATGCAGGCAGATACAGTGATCAACCTTATTGAGGCCCCGGGATTCCTTGTGGACAAGGATGATGAATCCTCTGTGATCAGCAAGATATCTCCTCAGGAGCTGGAAGAACGTGAGCAGCAGGTCGATGGAAGGATGAAGAGAAAGATGCTGTCGTTCAGAAAGCTGTTCGAGCATGGAGCATCCAGGGTTATTATCAGCGATGGCCGTACCGAGCATCCTGTGGCTGATGCCCTGGACGGGAAGGGGACGGTGATAGCATGAACACCAAAGAAAAAGAAAATACATACGAGCTTCCTGTTTATCCGAGGAGAGACATTGTCCTTGTAAAAGGAAAGGGGGCAAAACTCTATGATGACGAGGGCAGGGAGTATATCGATTGCGCCTCCAACGTTGGGGTGTCCAATATTGGTCACGGCAATAAAGATGTGGCAAAAGCGATCTATGATCAATACCTTGAATTAGGGAACTGTTACAGCATGTTCTATAACCCCGTGCGTGCACAGTTGGCTGAAAAGCTTGTTGCTTTTGCTCCTGAAAGCCTGTCCAAGGTCTTCTTTTGCAATTCCGGTGCGGAAGCAGTCGAGGGTGCTTTGAAATTTGCGCGTGCAACCACGGGCAGGAAGGTGATCATTGCCGCAATGCGGGGCTATCATGGAAAGACCATGGGTGCCCTGGCCGTTACCTGGGGGCCTGCCTACCAGAAGCCGTTCATGCCCATGTTGCAGGGGATAAGACATGTGCCATATAATAATTTTCAAAAGTTAGAGGCATCTGTTGATGAAGACACTGCTGCAATTCTCCTGGAAATTATCCAGGGCGAAGGAGGTATACGCATAGGCGATAAGGAATATTTTCAGCAGGTGAGGGAACTCTGCAATTCCAGGAAAATACTGCTTATTATTGATGAAGTACAGACAGGCTTCGGAAGGACAGGCACCATGTTTGCCTGTGAGCAGTTTGTTGAGCCGGACATCCTTTGTCTCGCCAAGTCATTGGCAGGAGGCATCCCTATGGGAGCCGTGATATGCAATGATACGGTTGCTGCTCCCGTCAAAAGCCACAGCTCCACCTTTGGGGGTAATCCCACTGCCTGTGCGGCTGCCCTGGCATCGCTTGAGGTGATCGAAAAACAGGATCTGGTGGCGAATTCAAGAGAAATGGGGGCGTATTTTCTTGAACAACTGCAAGGTATCAATAACGATAAGATCCGTGAAATTCGGGGGCTCGGCCTGATGTTAGGGATAGAACTCAAGGAAAAAGCCGGCAGGTATGTACAGGAGCTCATGGATAATGGTGTTATCGTGCTTCTGGCAGGAGCTACCGTCATCCGACTTCTCCCGCCCTTAGTAATCACGAAAGAGGAGATAAAGAGCGTAGTGGCTGCCTTTAAGACAGTTCTGTCGAGCTGAAGTTCAAAACAGGTGAGCCCTTACCACCAGCCATCCATCTCTTCAATGATTTCCCATGCGATTTTCTCGCCTGCAGGGTTGCTTCCCCATAACGAAAAAACGGTTCTTGGGGATCGATACATCTTGAAAACATCCCTTAACCCTTGCTGCACTGGGGAAGCACTGTCCCCCGATACAGTAATCACCGTTTGAGTAATTGAATCGAGATCCTTGTCAAGGGTCTTTTCACCTGTACCATCATCTTCTCCCTTTACTTCCTTCAATTTGATGTCCAGGTCGCATGCTTTTGAGACTCTGCGCAGATCCTCGCCGGTTACCGGTTTAAGCGGGTCTCCGGGAAAATACCTCAGGTTCACCAGATATTCCATCCTATTCCTCCTATATCTCCAGGTAGTCCTTATACTTCTGAACTCGTTCCTTCCTTTCCTGCTTAGTCTTGATAAAGAAATCCTTTGATGGTTTAAGATGATAGTTAAAGTGGCGCCACAGGTTTTGCTCAGTCCATCGGTGACGTTGAATATCTTCCTGTTGGAACACAACTTTTATTTTTCCTCCTTCTGTTTGGAGGTTGCCCCTGAGCGCGCATACCGGACATTCTACTGTCTGCATATCTTTTAAGATCCTGATATTCCGGTCGTGACAAATTGGGCATATACCTTGCTCTCCCTGGTAAGAATGATCGCCGCTTTTGATGGCCCTTGCCACCTGCCTCCCAAGTTTGTGGGCGCTTTTTATGGTACTTTCGAACAAAGGTGCCTCACGAAGCCCCTGGACATGGATCAAGAGTTGATCAATGATATCAACGCCGAGTGAAAGGAGCCAGGTGTTGGTTTGCTGAAATACATTTTGTGTCCATCCTCTCGTGGCATAGGGGACAATAACGCCGCCCACCTTTCCCCTGACCTTATTCTGCTGCATGGGGGCAAATCCCCGGTCAATAAGTTGTTTTACGATAGCAGTAGCCTCCAGGATGTAGCATGGCACACCTACGATAATTCCATCACTGCCGGCCATCTTGTCAAAAATAAAATTGGCATCATCATCAATGATACAGTCCCTTTCCTGGAGCAAACAGGTTGCGCACCCTGTGCAGGGTTTGACTGTGTAATCGGTAAGACGAAGGATTTCCACTTCAGCTCCTTCTTCCTCCGCACCCATGAGCGCCTCTTTGGTGAGGATTTCCGAATTGCCGAGTCTGCGCACACTGCCTACAAGTCCCAATACCTTCATTGTTTACCTCCTGAATTCTGTGTTTTTGCCCCTCTGTGCCTTCTAAATACATTATTAATACATGCAAGTCGATATGCGATCTTATCTTTGACCCATATCTGTGCCGGCTATGCCCAGATACTGCTTGATAAATATGTCAACATGGGATTTTTCCTTTTATGCTGTTACCTTTTTTACTGCCCCCTTGTTTTACAGAAAGAAGCCTTTTGTCAAGAGTGTAGACACGAACCC
>JAYEIR010000066.1:0-4578 GCA_034660135.1 Thermodesulfobacteriota bacterium | reverse complement strand
GTCTGCAGCGAAGTATTTGCCAGTTCCAGTTTCTCTTTGGCATCCTCGAGTTTTGTCTTACGTTCGGTAAGGGTTTTTGCCATGTCGTTGAATGCCCGTATCAGAGTGTCGGTTTCTCTTGAGACATTACCAGATTCGACCAGGGGCGGCAGCCCCCCCCTCTTCATTCTCTTGGCTGCCTCTGCAAGACGGTAGAGTGGCCGGGTCAGACGCCCGGCAAGAAAAAATGCCAGTGCCAGCGCTACTATCAATACGAGAATGGAAAGTGTCACGTACCTCAATATGGTGTCCCTGATTAGATCTGTAAACGGTTGTTCCGGTATGCCCACGTAAAGCATGCCCATGGTCTTTCCCTGGCAGTCATAAATCGGATCATATGCGGTGAGGTACCAGTCATGCACTACAAAGGCCCGGCCTTCCCATCGCAAACCATTGTCAAGCACTCGATCGGCCACTTCTTTGGATACTCTTGTCCCTATGGCCCGGTTGCCGTTGGCAAGCCTGACTGTCGTGGCTATGCGGCTGTCATGAAGAAAGATTGTGACTGTACCTGTTGGAATACCTTCGTGGTCTTCGTCTTTGAATACAATATCGTGAATCTGGTCCACGCTGGTGTGGTTCCTGTTGAGCAGTATCCCGCCATAAATAGCCCCTAAAATCAGGTTGCCCTTTTCAACAGGAACTGCTCCCATCAGGACCATACCACGTGTCTCTACTGCCTTTTTGCCTGGCCTGGCATGAGGTGTATCTTCAAGAACTATAAAGGCATTTTCAGACAACCCCTCTTGCTCACGCTCAAGGTTTGAACCGGACATAAGCGACATGCACGTCATTGCCTGTCCTTTGAGCGCCATAAGGACTGCCCGGTTCGACAGGCAAAAATCACCTGTATTGTAGGGAGGCGCTGAACGTACAAGGACCTGGGACTTGGGGGATGCTATGCCGAGGAAGTCCAGTCCCATGTTCATTCGGATTTTTTCAAGCCTGTTTTGGGCCTCCTGATTCGGCCACGTTTTTGCGAAACACGCGTCCACAATCAACTGCTTTCCTGCCACGAGTTTAAGGACTGTCTCTATCTCATTGAGTTTGGCTTTTTGCACGCTCCAGGCGCTGTTCAAATCCAGCCTCACCCGTGTCTGGGCTTCCTTGATAACCTGGGTTTTGATGAGACTAACACCAATAAAGGCTGACAATATCCCGAAAGCTATGACCAACACGGCAAGAATTGAGAACAGCTTTGTCCTGAGTGTTGCCTGTCTTTTTCTTTTAAAGAAACTTGGCTTTTTTATCATGTTGTAACTCGATATTTCTGCAGGTAAATTATTGTTCCCCTGTTCATATACCCTACAAAAATGGGTGTCCCAGTCCGGCAGAATGGCAGTGAGATAAATCCACTAATGTTCGGCAAGGAAAATATCCATTTCCGAACTAAATGCAGGTGAACATATAATGCCATTGTTTTTTTTTCAATAGTTTTCGTTTGCTTTGCACCGATTTTGTTGCTGCGCTTTGTCCGGGACCTGAATTTGCCGATTAGTGATCAAGTGAACCCGTGAATAGTTACGAAAATTGCTGTATGGCAATAATACTTATTGAACAATTCTTTGAATAATCATAGTATCACGCAATTATAGGCAATCAGGTCAACCGTAACATCTCAATGATTAGCGGTTTAAAAAAGGAATCGAGAGGGCTGTGTTTACAGGCACGGGGATCTTTTTTTTCTTTATACCACCACAGGTTCTTTCCGCTTTTAGTTGAGACACAGGGCAATTTTTCCCCAGAGCTTATCATTATAACTCACATGAGGATATTCTGATGACCAGGAAACCAACCTACGAAGAACTGGAACAAAGAGTCATGGCATTAGAGAAGGAAGCCGGTAAACAAAGGCAGGCCGAGGGAACCCTGTCTGAAGGCGAACTGCAATTCAGGCTCTTGATTGAATCAGCGCCTATTGGGATTTCCATAACCAGGCCGGATCTTACCTTTGAATATTTCAACAAAAAGTTCACGGAGATTTTTGGCTATACAATTGAAGATCTCCCTGACAAACATACCTGGTTCGAATTGGCTTATCCTGACAAGGAATACCTGGAAGAAGTGATCTCTGTCTGGAAGGATGATCTGATCACAAATCCGGTAACCGGAGAAATAAAGCCAAAAGTCTTCAGGGTAAGATGCAAGAATGGGCAGGATAAAGTCATACAGTTCAGGGCTGTACTCCTCAACGACAGCAGACAACTTCTCTCTTATCAGGATGTTACTGACCAGACAAGGATTGAAGAAGAGCTCCTGGAGTCAGAGAATCGTTTGACGACTGTTCTCGATTCAGTTCAGGCGGGTATCGTGGTTATCGATGCGGAAACACATGTCATCATAGACGCCAACCCGAGCGCTGCAAGGATGATCGGAGCGCCAAGAGAAGAGATAGTCGGAAAGGTATGCCACAAGCACATCTGCCCGGCAGAGGTAGGAAAATGCCCGATCAGCGACCTCGGGATGGAGGTTGACAATTCTGAGCGCACACTGCTCACGGCCGGCGGGGATATTATGCCGATACTCAAGACCGTTAGCCGTGTCATGCTGAAGTCCCGCAAATGTCTGCTTGAAAGCTTTGTTGATATATCGAACCTCAAAAAGGCTGAAGAGGCCGGCCAGAGGGAGAATGCAAAACTGTCTGCCATGATTTCGGGCATGGAAGAGGGTGTGGTCTTTGCTGATAAGGACGACGTGATCGTAGAGGTGAACGATTACTTATGCAATTTTACGGGCAAGCAGAGAGAGGATATTTTAGGAAAAAGAATCGAGGAAATTCACTCCGGACCAGTGCTGGAGCGTATACAGGGACATATCTCATTATTCCGCAGACAGCCCGGTTCAAAGGCGGTTGTCAAACAGCGGCCCCTCGGTGATGCTGAAGTTATACTGCGTATTCAACCAATATACAGGGAAAACAGTTATGATGGTGTTCTTTTGAATGTCATCAATGTGACCGAGCTGGTCCAGGCGCGGCGGGAAGCAGAATCCGCTGACCTGGCCAAGAGTGAGTTCCTGGCCAACATGAGCCATGAAATCCGTACCCCCATGAACGCGATTATCGGGATGGCCGGTCTGCTCCTTGATACCTCCCTTGATTCGGAGCAACGCGAATATGCCGAAACCGTCAGGAATGCAGGGGATTCGCTTCTTAGTCTGATCAATGATATTCTTGATTTTTCCAAGATTGAGTCAGGAAAAATGACAGTGGAAGAAATCCCTTTTGATTTACGTTACGTTGTGGAAGGTGTGGGCCAGATGATTGCGCCGAATGCTCAATCCAAGGGCCTGGAGTTGACCTGCTTTGTTGATCCGGCCGGCAAGGTTAGACTGTTTGGTGATCCGGAGCGCCTGCGCCAGATACTTATAAATTTGGCCGGCAACGCTGTCAAATTTACGGAAAAAGGGAACATTGATATCAGCGCCAGGACGATTCGGGAACGCGGAAACGAGGCTGTCATCTGCTTTGAAGTTTCGGATACTGGGATCGGGATTCCACGGGATCGACAGGAAGCGATTTTTAAGAGCTTCTCTCAGGTAGATGGGTCCACTACCCGGCGTTTTGGCGGCACGGGCCTGGGACTGACCATATCAAAGCTGCTTGTGCAGCTAATGGGGGGTGAAGTCGGCGTAGAAAGTGAAGAAGGAGAGGGGAGCAGGTTCTGGATAACCATTCCTTTGAAGACACAGGATGATTCCACGGTCGATGTCTTGCCACGTCCAAACAGACGAAACGTTCGGGGTGCCCATATCTTGATCGTGGACGATAATGTTACCAACAGGATTATCCTGAACAAGACCCTCTTATCGTTCGGGTGCTTTACGGAGTGTGCATCAGGCGGGGCGGATGCACTGGAGTTGCTGCGCAGGTCTGTTCAAGAGAATCGTTTGTTTGATGCCGTTCTTCTGGATCACCAGATGCCGGATATGGACGGAGAACAAGTTGTTCGGGCCATTCAAGCCGACAGTCAACTGGCGTATGTCCCAATTTTGATTTTGACATCCGTGGCGGAAAGAGGTGATGCAGGCAAGTTTGAAGAACTGGGCTGCGCAGCGTATCTGACAAAACCGATCCGGCAATCAAAGCTACTTGATGCGCTTGTAGAGACCCTGGTAGATACCGGAGAGGCCGGAATTTCCGACAAGGCCGGGACCCGGCGACGTATTGTCACACAGCACAGCCTTGCTGAGGAGGCTGCAAGAGGGGCCTGGATTCTTCTTGCCGAAGATAACCCGGTTAATCAAAAGGTTGCAACGCGCATACTTGAAAAAGGCGGCCACCGCGTTGACACTGCGGACGATGGAAGACAGGCTGTTGAAGCGCTCAAGAAATTCCCATACGATATTGTGCTCATGGATGTCCAGATGCCGGAAATGGACGGGTTCGAGGCCACGGCTGTGATTCGCGGGCACAAGGGCAATCAGCGTCATACGCCTATCATTGCCATGACCGCCCATGCATTGAAAGGCGACAGGGAAAGGTGTCTTGAGGCCGGCATGGATGACTATATCTCCAAACCTGTTAGACCCAAAGAACTC
>JAYEIR010000065.1:0-4617 GCA_034660135.1 Thermodesulfobacteriota bacterium | reverse complement strand
GCCTCGCTGACCACCATGGCAAGAGGATTGGATTCGACCATCAGCCTCAATTTACCTGACGGCTTCTTGGGATCTTTGTTGTCCGCGGGATACATGAAAATGCCACCCTTCAGCAGGTTCCTGTGAAAATCAGCCACCAGACTGCCTACGTATCTGGAGGTGTAAGGCCGGCCGGTTTCCTTATCTCTCGTCTTGAAATAGTCAATCAGGGCACGGGTCTTTTCGTCCCAGTAAGGGTAGTTCCCCTCGTTAACGCTGTAGATTTTTCCCTTTTCAGGGATCCGGATATTTTCATGGGACAGGAGAAATTCTCCGAGACTTGGATACAGGGTGAATCCGTGGACCCCGGTGCCGTTCCCAGTGGTGTAAACCATAATAGTGCTTGACCCGTAAATGAAATAACCGGCGGCCACCTGTTTTATCCCCTGTTGAAGGACATCGTTCAAAAGGAAGTCCACATTGGTTTCGTTGCTCACTTTTTTGTATACCCCAAAAATGGTTCCGATACTTACATTGACGTCAATGTTAGAAGACCCGTCAAGCGGGTCAAACACGAGGATATAGTTGCCCTTGGGATATTGTGGAGGGATATCTATAAGGTCGGCATTTTCTTCCGAGCCCATGCAGCAGAGCTCGCCCATGTGCCGCATTCGTTGTATAACCACCTGGTTGGAAAAGATGTCCAGTTTCTGCACCTGTTCGTCCTGGACATTAATTTCCCCTGTGGCTCCCAGGATATCTGCAAGGCCGGCCTTGTTTACCTCCCTGGAAATTACCTTGGCCGCCACAATCAACTCATTGAGAAGGGTGGTGAAGGCCCCGGTTGCATTGGGATTTTTGCGTTGCTGGTTCAGAATGTGTTCGGTAATTGTAATGCCTGCTTCCTGTCTTTTCATCTTAGTATCTCCCTCAAAGGTTGATCAGACTGACCTGCACCGGATGCAAGATATTACATGCGGTCTCAAAACCGGAAGGTTGTTTCAATATATTGATCCTGCTTAGATAGTCTCTGACTACGAAAACCTCAAAATGAAAACGAACATCAATCATGAGGTTTTACTGAGTTGGGATTGATTCCATTAATCCAAAATCTAAAATAGTGCCTGAACAGGGTTTTCGTTCAGGCACTATCTATGTCTTTGACCACCTGACTGCTTGTCTTATTCATGACGAAGAGTACCTATTCAGGCTTCTCTATCAGTATTTTAATAAGGAATCCCAGAATTGAGGGTCTTCATCTCTCCAGTTTTCACCAAATCTTGTGTCGCAAAAGCCACTCAACTTGTCATACCATCTGGACCACACATTCTTCTTTTTCTCCAAGGCGTCAATCATGTCAGCCAAGTACTCATCCACCTTGCCGATTTCATCCTTAGGGACATAATAGGATGCACCATCTTTGAAAGATCTTTTGAGATTTTCCTTTGAAAGCGCATGGGCAGTTAGCATAAGGGCAGGGACTTTCTTGTCGTTGGCAATTTCCAACAGGTCATATCCTCGGACACCCATTATATCGAGGACGGCGGCGTCGTAATAATGGGTCTCCAAAAGCTCTTTTGCTTGTTCAAAAGATGTCGCTGTGTCAATCTTGCACATGTCCAAGAGATCCACAAGGAATTCCAGGATGTCTTTTTCGTCATCCACGATCAGGACAGCTTTACCTCGAAGAAATTTTTCCGGATCCATTTTTAATCCTCCTTTGATTAATCGACTTAAACCACTACCTCAAGTAGTGGCACTTGAATCAACGTGCCTTCCATTTACCAATTGTCAATCCACCACCTCTATCGGTGGTAGTTAATTCCATCGGACGGATGGGGGCAGCTACTGGTTCCGTCAGATACGTGCCTCTTTATATTCAAGCCTGTATATCTCGGCGAGTGTTAAAAATATAGTAATGATCAAAGGGCCGTAAATAAGACCCAGGATGCCGAAGAGTTTTATGCCCCCGATGATTCCAATGAAAACCAAAAGTGAAGCCATCTGCATACCTTTTCCGATCAGTCTGGGTTTGACCAGGTATTCTATAATAGAACTATAGCAAAGACTATAAATGAGAAATCCGATGCCTGCCCCAACATTGCCCTGGAGCATCAATATAGCGGCAGCCGGTACAAAAATTATTGAGGCCCCGATAATGGGTAAGAAAGCCATCAAAGCCATAATCGTACCCCAAAGAAAGGGAGAACTAATTCCAAAAAGGAAAAAACCAAGACCTCCCAGTATTCCTTGAACAATGCCTGACAACCCGTTGCCGACAATGATGGCCTTCCCTGTCTCTTGAAACTTGTCCACCACCTTTTCCATCTGTTCCGGCGGGACAGGCAGAAGTTGCCCAATGTAGTTCTTTAGTTCTTTGCCCCGACGAAAAAGATAATAAATAGTCATGATCATTAGAAAAAAGTGGATCAACAGACTCAGGATATTAGAGGCCATGGACGTAATTTGCTTATAAAGAAACAGCCCGACTTGTTTCCCCAGGGAATTCGCCAGTTTTTGCACGGTGTCCGGTGTGAATTCCACGCCCGTGATCTGCCCTATCTTTCTGATCCGTTGGGCCCATATCGAGTCACTCTGAAAGGCCTCCTGGATTTCCTTTAGGGAGACGGCATTGCTGGTACGTTGATAAAAATCAAAGGCTTCATTGGAAAGAGTACCGACAAACCATCCAACAGGAACGACCAGGACAAACAAGATCAAAAGGCTTGTGATCAGAGCAGATAGATTGTCGCGGCCCCTTAACAGCCTTTTAATATAATGGTAAACCGGATAAGAAACGCTTGCTATGAGAAGGGCCAGCACTATAGCTGAAATATAGGTCCAGAACAGCCTAAACAGCAGAGCTGAAGAGCAGAGCAAGGATATGAGAAAGAACCTGGAACCAATCTGGTTGTTTTGCATTGGTGCCCTCCTGCAGGTAATACTATAATGAGAAATCATCGGGCAGTCAAAGAAATTCTCAGCTATTCTGAGCCAGGTATTGCAGGCCTATTTTGCACGAATGTGTGTGATGGCCTCACCAATTCTCTCAACTACCTTTTCCTTGCCCAGGACCTCCATTACCTCAAAGATGCCAGGGCTTACGGTCTTGCCCGTGAGTGCCACTCTCAGTGGCTGAGCGACTTTCTTCAGCTTGATACCTGTTTCCTCCAGGAAGTTTACAAATGCCTTCTCGATACTGGATTGATCGAAACATGATACCTTGTCAAGCCTTAACCTGAGGTCATGAAGCAATTCCAGGATATCCGGTTTCAGGAATTTATCGTCGGCCTTTTCGTCATAGCTGATCTTTTCCTGAAAATAAAAGCTGACTCCCTGGGCCATCTCCACGAGGGTTTTACTCCTTTTCTTGAGTGTGGCCACAGCCTTTTTCAACTTTTCGTCATTGAAATCTGCAGGACAGAGTTCCCGGAGAAAGGGCACGATCTGCCTTGCCAGGAACTCGTCGGAAGACTCCCGGATATACCAGGCGTTAAGGTCCAGGAATTTCTCCATGTTGAACACGCCGGCTGCCTTGCCGACATTACTGAGAGAGAACTTCTGAATAAGTTCCTGCCTGGTAAATTTCTCCTGATCCCCATAGGACCACCCCAGCCTGGCCAGTGAATTCAGCAAGGCGTCCGGCAGATAGCCCATATCCCTGTATGCAAGGACTGACATGGCACCGTGTCGCTTGCTCAATCTTGTTTTATCCGACCCGAGGATCATGGGAAGGTGGGCGTATTTAGGAATTGGCTTGTCCATAGCATTATAGATCAATATCTGGCGAGGCGTGTTGTTTACGTGATCATCTCCTCTCATGACAAGGTTGATCCCGAGATTTACATCATCGGCAACAACAGCAAGGTGATAAGTTGGACTCCCATCCGAACGTCTAATAATAAGGTCGTCCAGTTCTTCATTATTAAAACTAATAGGACCCTTGACAAGGTCATCAAATCGCGTAATGCCTGTCTGCGGGCTTCGGAGTCTCACCACCGAGCCGGGTGCGGCACTTAGCCCCAACTCCCTGCATTCACCGTCATATTTGGGTTTAAGACCTTTTGAAGTCGCCTGTTTTCGTTTATGATCGAGTTTTTCCGGAGAGCAATGGCAATGGTATGCCTGGCCATTGGAAATGAGTCGATCAATCACCTCATTGTAGATATCATACCTTTGTGACTGAAAATAGGGGCCTTCGTCCCAGTCTAACCCCAGCCATTCCATGGATTCCAAGATGGCACTGGTGGCCTGTTCGGTAGATCTCTGTTCGTCCGTATCTTCGATCCTGAGTATGAATTTCCCGCCTTTTTGTTTGGCGTACAGCCAGTTAAACAGTGCAGTCCTTGCTCCACCGATATGGAGATAGCCGGTAGGGCTTGGGGGAAAGCGGGTTACAATGTGTTCTTGTCTCATGTTTTATAACAACCTCCGTTCTTCAGAAATCGTAAAATAGTTGATTGGTCGAGTCATTGAGTTGGAATATCAACATGTTGAATCAGTCCCGCCTCGGAGGGATTAGAGATCTAATCATATCAAGTGTCCAATTTTGATGTAAACGATATAATTTCACGTAAAAACAACTACTTAATCATTTAGCAACTCAACCACTTAACGAGATCTGTTCTCATGTTGTTA
>JAYEIR010000064.1:0-4623 GCA_034660135.1 Thermodesulfobacteriota bacterium | reverse complement strand
AAACCCAATAAACCCAATAAACCCAACAAACCCAGCGTTCATCAGCGTCCCATAAAAGTTGAGGTTGTGCCAATGAACCCGTGAACGCTTACAAAATCTTTAACAGGTCGAGCAGTCGAGTGGCGAAGCTTGAAACTCGAAACTGGAGGTTTAAAGCCCAGAGTCCGACATCCAACACCCGATAACCAATAACTGATAACCGTTAACTCTCATCTGCTATGCAATTGTAAATAAGCTAATTTTTCTCACGTTTTTCAAAAGAAAATCATATGGATAACTCAATGGATTCCAGAGAGATCAGAAACAAGTTTTTGGACTACTTCAAGGGACGCGGCCATGAAGTAGTGGAGAGTTCTTCACTGATTCCCGCGGAGGATCCCAGCCTGTTGTTTACCAATGCAGGGATGGTCCAGTTCAAGAAGAGCTTCCTTGGGCAAGAGAAAAGAGGCTATACCAGGGCCGCCACATCCCAGAAGTGTGTGCGTGCAGGCGGAAAACACAATGATCTTGAAAACGTGGGATATACGCTCAGGCACCATACCTTTTTTGAGATGTTAGGGAATTTTTCCTTTGGAGACTATTTTAAGGAAGAAGCCGTCACATGGGCCTGGGAATTGCTGACTGAAGGCTATGGCCTGCCCAAGGACAGGTTATATGCTTCCGTTTATACGGAAGATGACGAGGCCTACAGGATATGGGAAGAAAAAATCGGAATTCCAACCGAGAGAATCGTACGATTGGGCGAAAAGGATAACTTCTGGGCTATGGGAGATACCGGCCCATGCGGTTCCTGCTCTGAAATCCTTATTGACCAGGGCCCCTCTCTGGGATGTGACCGGCCTGATTGTGGCCCGGGATGCGACTGCGATCGATACCTCGAGATATGGAACCTGGTTTTTACCCAGTTTGATCGTGGTCCGGACGGGAAACTGACTCCCTTGCCCAAACCGAATATAGATACGGGCATGGGCCTGGAGCGGCTGGCGGCTGTGGTACAGGGAGTGACTTCCAATTATGACACCGACCTGTTCAAGGCCCTCATCGGCTCAATACAAGACCTCTCGGCAAAGAGCTACGGCAAAGACAAAAAAGAGGATGTGGCCTTTAGGGTTATCTCTGACCATGCCCGTGCTATTGGGTTCTTGATTGGTGACGGGGTCATGCCCTCAAATGAAGGGAGAGGATATGTGCTGAGGCGCATTATCCGGAGGGCCATTCGTTTCGGGCAGGTGATTGGCCTGAATGATTTCTTTCTGAATACAATTTGCAACAAGGTTATTGAGATTATGGGCCGGGATTACGAGGAGCTAATCAGGTCAAAAAGCCTTATTGAAGGTGTTGTTCAAAATGAAGAAAAACGATTTGCCGATACCCTCCATTACAGTTTGAAGATACTCGAAGAAGAAATTGAAAAAGTGAAGGCCGGAGACGGTGACATCATACCCGGTGACGTGGCATTCAGGCTTTACGATACCTATGGTTTGTCTGTGGATATCGTAGAGGATGTGGCCCGTGATGAAAACCTCAAAGTGGACATGGCCGGTTATGAAAAAGCCATGTCGAGACAAAGGGCCATGTCTCAAGAGTCGTGGAAGGGAAGCGGCGAGGAGGAGATCCCGGAGGTCTTTCGCGGCCTTCTGGCGCGCGGTCTTGCCGGCCGCTTCCTGGGCTATGAAACCCTTGTCTCAAAGTCGAAGGTGGTTGCGGTGCTGGTGGACGGAAAAGAAACCGGTTCAGCACGGG
Organism: Thermodesulfobacteriota bacterium; assembly: GCA_034660135.1. Taxonomy (GTDB): domain Bacteria; phylum Desulfobacterota; class DSM-4660; order Desulfatiglandales; family Desulfatiglandaceae; genus JAYEIR01. The sequence continues at coordinate 2,880 of JAYEIR010000064.1, read as the reverse complement.
CCGGGGCCGATGCCGAAGTCGTGCTGGACCAAACGCCCTTTTACGGCAGGGCCGGCGGACAGGTTGGAGACACAGGCCGGCTATCAGGCGGGGGTCTGAAATTTCGTGTTACAGATACCCTTAAATTCAGTCAGGATCTCATTGTTCATAAGGGGCATTTGGAAAAAGGGACTATTTCCGCCGGAGACGAAGTGGAAGCACGGGTCGACGAGGAGAAAAGAAACGCCACGGCCTGCAACCACTCTGCTACCCACCTGCTCCATACAGCTCTCCGTGAGGTGCTGGGAGACCATGTAAAACAGGCGGGATCTCTTGTGTCCCCGGACAGGCTTCGTTTTGACTTCAGCCACTTTACCCAGGTAAATCCCGAGAGTTTGAGGGAAGTGGAACGTCTCGTCAACAGGCATATAAGGGATAATCTTTTGGTTGATATAACGGAGATGTCCAAAGAAGAGGCCATGAAAAGCGGGGCCATGGCCATCTTCGAGGAAAAATATGGTGATAGAGTCAGACTGGTTTGTATTGGCGATGGTGTGAGCATGGAATTGTGCGGTGGAACCCATACGGAACGTACGGGCGATATAGGTCTTTTTCGGATCGTAACGGAAAGTGCGGTTGCTGCGAATGTTCGGCGGATAGAAGCCGTGACCGGGGAGACGGCCATTCAGTATAGCCAGAAACAGGATGGAGATCTGAAAGCTGCGGCTTCGCTCCTCAAGGCCGGTCCGGACAATGTGGGAGAACGAATTGAGCGATTGTTAAAGGAGCATAAAGCGAAAGACAGAGAGATCGAATCCCTGAAAGCCACGCTCATTTCCGGGAAATCAAAGGACCTGCTTTCAGGGGTCAAGGATATCGGAGGCATCAAAGTAATAGCGCAGGAGCTGGAAGTCAGTTCCCCGAAAGACCTTCGAGAATCTGCCGACAGAATAAAGGACAAACTCCGATCAGGGATTATCGTATTGGGCGCCAGGAGAGAAGACACGGCAATGCTGATCTGCCTGGTCACCAAAGACCTGGTTGATCAATTCAAGGCCGGTGATATTATCAAACGACTGTCAACCATCGTGGGAGGCAAGGGAGGCGGTCGGCCGGATATGGCCCAGGGCGGGGGAAACAAACCAGAAAAACTTGATAATGCCCTTCAGGCCCTTTATGACCTAATCGCTGAAGAAGTCAGGTAGCCACCACCGTCCGGTACTTTTTTTCTCTTCTGTGAGTTTTTGCTCACACTTTCTCAAATATTCCAAGGCCTCATGATATTGACCCAGATCAGGGTAATTCTTAATCAGGTACTTATACCTCATCATGGCCGTCCCGTACTTCTTCATCTTGTAATAATAGTGGCCTACATATAATTCATATTCGGCCAGACTAATATAACAATCCCTTAGTTTCCTGCGGGCCATTCTTGCATATGTGGTCCGGGGAAATCTTTTTACCAGCCGCTCGAACTCCTGCTTGGCCTTCAAGATATGCGATTGGTCTCTGTCAATCGTGCTTGCCTGACTGAAATCACACATACCCTTCTGGTATATAACGTACGGGATGTCCTTATTCGTGGGATGGAGCCTTTCAAACTCAGTATAGGCATCAAAGGCCTCATCATAAAGTTTCCTTTTATACAGGGAATCGGCCATCCTGAGCTCAGCCCCCACAGCATGCTTGCTGTATGGATACCTGTCCTTTATCTTCTGAAATGTCTCAGTTGCCGATTTAAGATCTCCCCCCTCAAAATCCTCCATAGCTTCAGTCATGAGCTCGGCAGGGGACTTTTCTTGTTCTGAAAAAAGGCGATCCCAGAGTGCGCAACCGCCTAACAGGAATATCAGGAATATGGCAGCAGCAATGTACTTTGCTATAAAGTAAGATTTATGCATAATTTACTCTTGACCAATCGCAGCAACCAAATCTGACCCAAATATGAGCGCTAATTCCGCGAAGTTATTTTTGAGCGAGCCCTTAATCAGCAAGGTATTTCTCAGCAGCAAAACTGGCTGTGGCACCTTCGCCAACGGCCGTGGACACCTGGCACAGCAGTTTTGATCTGATATCGCCTGCAGCAAATACCCCGGGAATTGATGTTTCCATATCATTGCCGGTTATCACAAAGCCTCGATCATCCAGATTCACCTGCCCCCTCACCAGATCGCTGTTGGGGATATAACCGACAAAGACAAACACTCCGTTGATCGGAAGATATGTGGTTTCACCACTCTTCACGTTCATCAAATCCAACCCTTCCACCCCGGTTTCGCCCGCAATTCGCGTTGGCACAGTATCCCAGATGAAACTTATTTTTTCCTCGGCCAAAGCCCTTTCCTGAAGCAGCTTAGTGGCCCTTAATTCGTCCCTGCGGTGTATGAGATATACCTTTCCGGCAAAGCGCGTCAAAAAAAGGGCCTCTTCCACAGCCGTATCCCCGCCGCCAATAACAGCAACCTCCTGATCTTTGAAAAAGGGGCCGTCACAAGTGGCACAATAGGAGACCCCACGCCCTGTCAAAAGGCTCTCCCCCTCAATTTCAAGCCGTTGAGGGGTAGCGCCGGTAGTCAGGATCAAGGTCCTGGTCTCAAAGGTCTCATTTTCGGTTACTACAAGCTTTCTTTCCGGGGAAAGTTCCAGCCGGGAAACATCCTTATCCTGGATCTTTAGTCCGAACTTTTCAGCCTGGCGTTTCATCCTGTCCGCAAGTTCAAACCCTGAGATACCTTCAGGAAAGCCGGGATAGTTTTCAACCTGGTCAGTAGTCATAATCTGGCCACCGGCAACAAGTTTTTCCAGTAATACGACTTCAAGACGTGCCCTCGCAGCATAAATCCCTGCAGTAAGGCCGGCAGGACCTCCACCTATTATGACCATATCTTCCATGGCAAACTA
>JAYEIR010000063.1:0-4648 GCA_034660135.1 Thermodesulfobacteriota bacterium | reverse complement strand
ACGTCCCCCATTAGAAAGTTTAGAGGAGGTAAAAAGCATATGAATGCAACCATTAGCGTAGCGATTGAGCCTCTGATTAGGAAAAAAATCTTCAACACAGAAGAAGAAGCCATTCGAGAGCTTACGCGGGAGTATATTCTGCGACAGATTGCTGCTCTGCGACGAAAGATTGGCCGCTTTGAGCGACAGTATGGGATGCGCTTCCAGCAGTTTAGCGATTATCTCCATGAGAGATCGGTCTTGCTGGAAAAAGGTGAGCTTTCAGCAGAACAGCGCCAGGCGCTGGGCCAAGCCATTATGCAAGAAGAGGATGAGTGGTTGGACTGGAAGTCTTCCCAGGAGATGATAGATAGCTGGATAGGTCTCCGTCAGGAGATCGTGTCTTGACTTCGTTGTCCTCTTTCTTGGGAACCTTGATGGCTGCCCTCCAATCGCACCCTATATGCGAACGGGCGAGCGTTTTGGAGACTAAAGTATTCTCCTATGATCAGTTCTTCCTTAAAGTTAGGGCAGAGCTAACAGGAGGAAACAAGTTGCAGGCGCGCATCTATTACAACCAGGGACACATTGACTACGCCTACCAACTGTTTGCAGATGTACCAATTTTGCGCTGGGACAACAAGGAGGAATTTCGGCATCTTGAGACCTATCCGCATCATCATCACGATGAGCAAGGCAATGTCAAGCCGTCACGTTTGACGGGAGATCCGCTCAGAGATATCGAGATTGTGCTCCAGGATGTATCCCGGTTCCTTTCAGAAAAGACGGATAAATGAGTTACTTATTTACAAATGGAGGTTCCCAACTCTTATACGGCAAAACAGCCACTGACACCTGAGGGCCTCGAAGAAAAAGCAAAAATAACCCTGATATTCCTGAAAAGAAAGCTCTCTGAATACGAAGAAATCAAGTGCCAGATCAAGGAAGTCGCAAAGGAAGTGGAAAAGGACAAAACCATCGACTTTTCTGTAACCAACACACTAAAAGCGCTGGCTAAGGTTCAATAGTCGCCTAAACAAGTAATAATTCAACTATGTTAAGTGATTTTTCCGAATGGAAATCAAGGGGCGGAGCTGTATCAACACCCAGCACCGAGTACACAGTCCGCAGGAAACTTACTTTTCTACCAGCGTCCCGCCTTCCACATTAAAATATTCACGGAGGTAAATATGGAAGAAATAATGAAACGAATAACGGTAAATCAGGAGATTTTTGCAGGAAAACCTATCATCAGGGGGATGAGGATATCAGTTGAGCTCATACTTAGCTTGCTTGCTCAGGGCGAAACCACTGAAAACCTTCTTAAAGACTATCCAGACCTGGAGACTGAAGACATCAGAGCCTGCCTTGCCTATGCTCACGCCATAATTGCTCACGATACTCTTGACAAAGTAGAAATATCGGCACATTTATAGGCGGTGGTCACATGAAATTCCTGATTGATCGTTGTGCAGGACGTAGAATAGCGGAATGGTTGAGCAGTCTTGGACATGATGTTATTGAAACGAGGTCGCTTGGTCAAGATCCAGGTGACAGAGTAATACTTGAGTGGGCGGCAGAGGAAAATCGAATCCTGGTTACAATTGATACTGACTTTGGTAAACTGGTGTATGTAAATGGGGCAAGGCATTGTGGACTTGTCAGGCTTCCTGATGTTTCGGCACAAAAGAGAATTCAGTTGATGGAAATGGTGCTGATCCGCTATAGTTTCCAGCTTGAAACAGGTCAAATTATTACTGTTAGGGGCGATAAAATCCGTGTGTCAAAACCAATCCATTAGTATTTTACAGGTCCTTCGCTTTGCAAAAAAGTGATAAAGCAACAAAAACACCAGAGTTCCCCATTACTCCACTATTCACTATGCAAGATGTGACCAGATTTTTTTGGCTGTTGAGGAAACAGGGTACTCGGCAGCCGATGTGGCAAGGTATTTGGGTGTTAAACGAATGAGCGTTCACGAGGCTGTAACAAGGGGCAAGACATTATGCGCCGATTATACCAGCCTGGGATTGGAACGTAAATAACCTTACAAACCTTCCAACGTGTTATGGCATTTACCAACCGGCCAGCTATTAATAGAAGGAACGCATGAAATCATAGACGTCCCCATTATACACACTTATTACACTTATTACACAGAACAGCAGGAGTCAACGGCAACATAATGACCCCCTCACCACTCTCCTTCGCCTCCGAAGGATTGTTCGTAATAGAAATTCAAATGCCTGAATGTTTATTACAACAACAAAAACAAAAAACCGTGAAATCCGTGTAATCCGTGCCAACAAAAATAAAGTCAGAAGGTAACCACGTTCCCCATTGCATTATATTCCACTTTCCTTCTCGCGAAGCGATTTGGTTTTCAAGCTTTCTTCGGGAAAGGTTGAAAGACAAAACAATATCCAGTTAATCTTGTAAATCCTGTCTAATAAGTTTAGTAGTTTACAACGTCCCCCATTACTTTGACATGTGTAAGCAGATATGGTACAAAATAGTATAAGTTACCTTTGTTACCAACGTCCCCCAGGCACTAATAAATGTAGGAAAGGAGGAAGAAATGGAAGTAACTTGCTTTGTAACAAAAGAAGGTAATCAATACGCCTCTTTGTGCGTAGAACTGGATGTGGCCTCCTGCGGGAGAACCAAGACGGATGCCCTTGATGGTCTTAAGCGCACTATTGAAACATATATAGAATACATGGTTTCCGAAGGCCGTCAAAAAGACATCTATAGACCTGTTCCGATGAATGAGTTGAAAACATTCCTTTTTCCCGAAGATAAGTTGGAGGAGAAAAGTCTTAAAGCGATTCCTCTGAGCTTCCAATATGCTTAAGAATTTATCAAGCCGGGATGTCGCATGGGTGCTGAACCAGCTTGGCATTACCTTTAAGAGGCATGGGAAAGAAGACGTTTTTGATGGGTGGTACAATGGCAGAACGAGAGTTGTTATTGTCCCTCGGAATAAGAGGAGCATCCCACAAGGGACGTTGAATTCAATATGGAGGCAGGCGGGGATAACCAAGAAAATCGCTGCAACGTTATGGGAAAATCGGTAGAACCCGCAATCAACACCATTTAACAAATCAACCATAGGTTTAAGAGGATCGGAATTAAAAGGTAATCAGGTGTCGTTGGGAAAGCAAGTTGACAAAGTTGCCCACGTCCCCCATTATTTGACGAAGAGACAATTTGATATAAATATGCTTTTGTCATCAAAAACGTTAGAAAAACTTACGTTTTTTGCAACTTATGAAATCATCGCAAGCTCCTGAGTTAAAAGGCTTAACCCTTGATCGAGGAGTGAATAGGCTGCTTCAATCTGGGATGGTTGCTCAGCATCTTGGGGAGGCTGTTTTTGGGTACACCTTGAAATCATTGGATTTTTGAAATGCTGCTCGGAGCAAATTGAGAGCCAGAGCCCCGACTGCCAAAGCTATCCAAACGGTCCAGTGCAGAGGCCGTGTTTAGAGGTTTTATGCAAGTTGAGTGCAAATTGGCGAGGTGAGGCATTGCGGGCAGGCATTTCCAGCCTGTGTCTGTAACCCTATAGAATGACATACCATTTTTCTTTTCGACAATTCCACGGACCCTCAATTTGTTCATTTCATACCGGACCCGCCTGCCATAGCCAGTTTTGTGGTGAATTGCTTGCTACACGGAAGTTTGTACGTCAGTCGTGTTTGTGAATCGTTTTTGGGAAAGGAGCATTGGCGGGCAGGTTTGTGCAGGATTTCGGAAAAACAGGGAAAGGTTATTGAGTAAATCAACCGTCCTGAACCCGCCCGCCTGCCAAAGCTGTGTTATCAGTTTTGAGAAAAGACATCACTGTGAAGCGGATATCCAAGTTGAGGTAAGATCGGCCATTTAAGGCATTGCGGGCAGGCACCAATGAATGGGGATATCATTGTTCCTGGCCACTTTTTGTATATGGCCGTTGAGCTGGCCCGCCTGCAAAAGCTGTGCTTTAAGCACTGCGGGCAGGTCGGTAAGAATTCGCATTACCCCATTTGACAACCCTTTGAACCCGAGAGCTCTGAGAAGCCTGACAATACCTGCTGGAAAAAACAGGGAGAGGATGTAACCTCGAATAATGACCCGATCGAAACAGAAATATTTGAACTTGATATTTTCAGAGAATTGATTCAAGAATGGGTTGTTCATGGGTGTTCCTCTAGTTAAGGAAAGTTGGTAAGCAATCCATACCTGCCCGCAATGCTTGCCTAATATTGGTGAGAGAAAGGCCTTGTTTGCGGGAATTAATGGATGAGGAGCGACAGACCACTGAATATGCGCTGCAGGCGGACCGGATCACCCATGAAATTTCAAATAAAGGAGTTTTAGGCAGGGGGTTAAGGGACTCGAGGATGGCCAGATGAGGCCAAGGCTTCATCAACTTTAATATCCGGGATTTGCCCCGGCCGAAAATATAACCATCATGTCATTAGCCCCTTGCCTACAGCCCCTTTCGGAACTTTAGTTTGATATTTATTTACACTATGCTCTGGATGAGTGGTTTGAGGAGGTATAGGCTTAAAGAAAAACATTTTGGGGTTGGTGTAATTCTCCTTTAAAAAGAATTACAGGGGCAGTCGGAATCCGATACTTGAAACTGGAAATTTGAAACTTGGTCTATATATGACTATTCAGG
>JAYEIR010000062.1:0-4686 GCA_034660135.1 Thermodesulfobacteriota bacterium | reverse complement strand
CAGTATATGGAGTAATGGTTATATCACAGTCAGTATCGGATGGATTATAGGCAACAATACCTGTTGCCCAGCCACCTTCACTCGCAGTGTGAGGATAATATATGCTGGTGCTGGTGTCACCGTTTAACAAGACGCCGCTCATCTGGTTACCTGCATTATTGGTAAAAAGCTCCAGACCAATTACACCGTTTGCACCCTTGATCACGGCAGAGTGAATATCAGGTTGAGGCTGTCCTCCAAGAAGACGCCTGATTGTAAAGGTCCTGCGTCCATTGGCATATATAAACATCTCCATGGTCTGTCCATCGTCAAACTCAACAATGAAATCCTTTCTTGATGAGGTTGTATTGAGGAGTGTTATAACAGTCTCCCAGTCTGAATCAGAGGCGATGTGAGAAATGTATATGTCATTGGTATTGATCTCAGAGACGGCCGGAACTGCAACCCGATAATATCCCTCAACATAGAACTTGGAATACCCGGCAACAGCGCCCAAATCCGATTCAAATACAATATAGCCGATATAAGCCGGATCGGTGAATTCATCACCCACCGTAATCTCTCTTCTGCTATGAGGCGCCAGGTCTACGGTTATATCTTCAGAAATATATCCTCCTGCATTGTTATATGCCCTGAAGACTCCGTTCAAGGTCTGGCTGTCACTAATATTGATGACGCAGATTTCAGTTTCCCAGTCGTCAGCGCTGGCGATGTGGGGGAAATACAGAAGACCTGATGAAGATGACAAAGATGTGGTAAACGTCCGATTGTCCCCATAGCTTGTCCCGGCACTGCTTGTAGCAATAAGTCGATAATGATAGACCGTGTTCGGGTTGAGGTCGACTATGGCAATACTTGCGGGCACAGGACTTGTGCCGGAGCCTGCGTTCGTTGTTGTTGTAGTAGACCCATAGTCCGCACTTGTCCCATACTGAAAATAACCGGTAGTATTTACACCGTCAGGATTTACCGTACCGTTCAAGATGGCCGAACTTGCGGTTACAGAAGTGGCTTCACCAGTGGCGATTATGGGAGGGCCGGCTTGATTGGTACTGTAACGTATATAGAAATCTTTATAATTGCCGGCGGTATTCATCTTGGGGTACTGAAGACCAATTGTTCCGTCAGCATTTTCAATACCCGCAATAGTCTCGGCCTCTCCATAAGAAGTTATATTTAGATAGTTGATCTGGATATCATTGGTCCCCTCATACAATACATATTGATATGTATTCAGTGTATCCCTGTGATACAGGTAAGGGACATTCGTAAACTGAACAACAAACTCTCTGTTAGGATAGACCCCCCGGGTCTCGTACCCCACATGGGGAGGGCCTCATGTGCCTGGATGAAGTTGTGCAAACATCCCGGCTATGAAGTTATCACCAGTCCCACCCTCTGTTGGTATTGGCTCTGTATCGCGGTACATCACTGGAGGCCCGTCGTTAAAGGTAAGAAAACCGTGTTTGGAAATGTAGACATTGGTATAATCAACCCCATAAAATGTAAAGGTAAAACCTATGGGAACAGGCCCGAATAAAATGGTTGTTAGGTCTTCATGGAACTCCTCGATCCCCGTGGCAGTTGTGCTATTCTCCAAATCATCCCATGTAAACGGGACCGCGCCTTCCTCATCGCTGTCATAATATTCATACCCTCCGGCATCAGGTCCACCTGTTAACGCCATTGAGGCACACGGTAAAAACATCAAAACAAAAAACATTCCAATTAATAGAGCCAAAAGTTTTTTTGCCATATTTTGTTTTCCTCTTATTATTGTTGACGACTTTTTACGAGTTCATCATTATTGATGATCTCGTAAAAAGTCTAAGATCAAATCTTTCTTGCTTATAAGCCCTTGATTTTACTGCATGTCAATTTAATTTTTGTGATTTTTGCGCCTTTTTGCGGCTGAATCATTATTAGCACCACAATATATTGAAATCAGGCTCAGATTTCAAGAGCCTGGTCCATATGAACGGATAAATCAACTTATGAAATCCATTATATGCATTTAAACGGATATTGCAACCGACATATGTTGAGCATATTCTCCACGGAATCATTTCAAAATTATCAGCTTTACATGCAGGGGAAATTCCTTTAAAATTTTGACATGATTGAAAACGCCCTTTTTCCGGGTAATTGTGATTTTAGGAATTCAGAAATATTGTAACCAGTCAGGCTGCCGGCATTGGCTCTAACGCCTTGGCTTTTTGACTTTTTAAGGAACCGTCAATATCTTTACTTGGAGGACAATAAGAGATGAAAAAACTATATAGATTGTTTTATTTGTTGGTCAGCTTATCGTTCCTTTTCACTTTGTGCATGTGCTCGAGGGAAGAGGTGAAAATCGATGAAAAAACGGACAAAAAGCCCGATGCACAGGGGACCATAACGGAGGATGACGGGACTAAATATGTGGGTGATCTCAAAGACGGCAAGCCTCATGGTCATGGGACTTTCTCTTATCCTCAGGGTAAGAAATATCAACTAAAGACCTGGCATGATTCCGGGAAAGACTGGGCTTCTGTGCTCCCCATGGGCAAGGAATACGCAGGTGACGTCAAGGAAGGGGTAAGAGACGGAAATGGAGTCCTGACATATTATAGCGGGGCAAAATATGTCGGGGAGTTTAAGAATGGGATAATGAATGGAAAAGGTGTTATGACAAACCCTGACGGCAGCACGTACGAAGGGGAGTTTAAAGATGGTAGACCTCATGGTCAAGGGGCCGTAGTTTTTTCTGACGGGAGGAAATACGTCGGGCAAGTGGAGCAGAACAATATCCAGGGCAAGGGAACCTTAACTTTTCCGGATGGAAGAAAATACGTTGGCCAGTTTCAGAATAACAAAATGAACGGAGAAGGAACTCTAACATATCCTGATGGAAGGATTGAGAAAGGCCTTTTCAAGGATGACAAGTTCGTTAAATAAAAATACGTTGCATAACGGGGGACGCTGCACTGTGACTCTGTTTCATGTTAATATGGAACGGCTTCTCGGCAGAAAGTCAATAGAGCCAGTTTCAAAACGCCCCCTTTTGCCCAATCTCTGTGTCTGCCCCGTAGCTCCGGAAGATGGTACTGGGGTCAGTCTCAAATTTTAATCCTCGAAATATTCAACATATTCCGGTGGTTAAAATTATCGTCTTCCTTGACCTTGGACAAAATTGAACATTTTGAAACTGCCTCAATAAACAGGACTATTCCCCCAGCCTGTTTTTAATGAGAAAATCAACAACCATCTGCTCGAATTTCTTGAAATCCTCCAGATTTTCATGAATGAACCCATAGATCGCCTCTTTATCAATTTCCCAATACAAATGAACCAACCGGTTACGGAATCCGGCCATCTTTATCAAAGATGATTCAAATTTTTGATCCACCACACCGAGTTTTTGAATTTCTCTAAAAATGTCCGCATAGGTTTCAGGGGCACTTATGGGCCGCTGAAATTGATAGAGCGAAATAAGACGATTTCCAATATTGAGGCAGCTTTCGATGGCCAATTGAAGAAAGCGTTCCGAACTCCCCTGGTATATGGGATCGTTAATAAAGACATCGTGGGGGACTTTCTGTGCCTCTAATAAAAGCAGGTAATATTTATTGAGATGTTTCAAGTGCTCTTTGATGCGCTCATCCATGGCAGCCTATGCCCTCTACGAAAACACGATCGAAGTCTGCCCTGAAATATTTGAAATCCAGATAGTAATTTGATACCTGCTCACGAAAATCAATAATTGCTTTTTTGTTTCTGAAAAACAAAAGAGTCCCATATTTAAGGATATTGAAAGAAAATCGTGAAGGAGCATCATTTAAAACGACAAGATCAATCTCATCCGTCCCAAAGAAGTCATTAAATTTCCCAATCAAGTCAATCTGTTTTTCAAACCGCTGTTTCTTGTCAAGCTGTCTCAATAACAGGATGCCAAAATCAAGATCGCTCAGCGGTTGGAGGCGATTTTGAGCCCCGCTCCCAAACAGGTAAAGCGCCAGGACATCTTGGTCGTCTGAGACCAATGTGATCACGCGGGATACGCGCTCCATGGCATCATCCGGTAGTTTTTTCCCCTCATGAATCATTTTTCACAGACCCTGCAAGCGCAAAGGGGGACATTGATGTAATTCCCTATGCGATAGACGATGTTACCTGAAACCTGCATAAACTGAAGTGGACCCCAAGTCAAGGACAAATTTCTCCCAAATTAAGGTGCACTTCTTTTTGTCTTTTAATCCCGACTTGTCGGTACTGCTATTTGGGCAACTTTCTCTCCCCAATACACCTCAGCAGCTTTTATCCGAAGTTATTGAGAACTTACCCTTTGATCTTGTCTCATTGCCGGCATGGTTTAAGTCCTCCAAAAAATAAAAAAAGGTGTTATCAAAACATTAGTTTTAAAATAATATTCTGGCGACAAAATGGCAATATCTAAATCAACTAATGGCGACAAAATGGCACAAAAATATGAGGACAGCATACTTGTTTCCCAGCTTAAGTCATAGAGCCCATCAAGTCCGCGCCGCAATGGGGAGCTAACGCTGCCGCGCCCATCATTGGGCTGCGTCGCCGTGAATCATACATGTTTATTTGTACATGTCGCTATTGACATCTCGAATAAGCGGTGTATAATTAGTGCCTGAACGAAAACCCCGTTCAAGCACAGTTTTGAGTTTTTGGTTTTGA
>JAYEIR010000061.1:0-4693 GCA_034660135.1 Thermodesulfobacteriota bacterium | reverse complement strand
AAGTCTACTCTTAGCTCTTGCTATCTGTTTGCTCATTAATTTTCTATGTTCGGAACGTTGAACGGGTGTAAAAAATGCAAGAAGATCGAGAACGAAAATATCGAAACATTTTAGAATGTTGAAAGAAACATTGATCAAGAGCTAAGAGTAGACTTGACCCTAACCAATACTATATAGAAGGAGATTTCTAATGGTTTGGTCTATTCTAACTTTCGGAAAACATAAAGGTAAAACCCTCCCGCAAGTTATCTTATCAGATCCACGGTGTAAAAGACCTGTAGAATTTCATTCTGATAAAGAAACCCTTGATTATTTCGGAGAGAAGCAGGATGGATGGTATACCTCGGACTTAAATATTATATATTTTTCCTGCGGAAACTCATCTGGGTGTCCAAGCACATATTTTCTAAATTTGCTATATTGTGTGGAGTCAAAAATACCTGCTACTTGTACAACGGCAATATTTTTGGTGTTTCCCCCAACGGTTTCAACTTGGTCTATAGCCAGCAATTGAACAACCATATATACTTCTTTGTCAAATTTAAGGTCACCATATGTAAGACGAGGAGTATTCTCAAGAACATTCTTATCTATCACCGCCACTGCCTCGTTACCGTCTTCATCTGAAATTAGATATGCATCGGAAAACGGTCGAACGATTTTTGCTTCTATTATCATATAACGACCTTTGTATTTTGCGGCACTCATAGGTAGGCTTCTAAAGATAAGGCTATCATTTTTTTGTTCGTCATAACCTAAAACGCATATCCCATAGACATCATAGCCAAGACTTGGATGAACATTTAAACGCCAGCCCGGCATAAGAGATATTAACTTCTTAATATGATTTAAATTCTTTGGTTTTTGGGAATTTTTGTATTCCATAGCGGTCAGTTCCGGAAGTTTTTTTTGAAACGCCGTTGATGTATATCCACGGTAGCCTTCAGCGAAACATGGTATTGAAAAAACAAGAACGATCAAAATGGAATAAATTATTGAATACAGTTTTTCATACTTAATACCGTTTCCATTGGGTAAGCACCCCTTCCATTCACCTTTATACGTTGAATCCTATGTCGGCAAATGACAGTTGGCATTAAACTTGCTGTGGCCAAAGAAAAGCGCAGAAATTTTCTGTGGCAAATCCGTTCGTTTGATAATCTTTTTAACTTCCGGTAGTATTTTTTCGCGATTCTTTTCAGCCTGCTTCAATTGATCCCGTGCAATTTTGTCGTCAATTTGTGAGAACCTTTCGGCCAAGGAGGAACAACCATTGAGGATGATTTGTTGATATTCCTCCTTCTCAAGATTTCTGACCAAGGGGGTATCTGCAAGAATGGTCTTTAAGGTCTTGTTCAGGGATGCTGTTCCACTCCTTTTGCGCCCCCGCCTTTTCTCACCTCTAAAAAATCTTTCTAAGATGTTGTTCGTCCGTTGAGGTGCAATAGTAACTGGCCCTTCCGGGGTGTTTACGATGAGAGGATCGGCGAAAAGTTTTTTCCAATATTTGTTCATCTGCTCTATCATTTTCAAATACGTTAAATTACGCGATTCGTCGCCTATCAACCACTCTTTGAATGTGGCCACTTTTTCTTCAATGGTCTTGATGTCCATTTCATCGCCGTTGTCGTTTAGCCCGTTTTTGCCTTCGGGCATGGCAATGCGTAGAGCTTCCCGAAGCTTATCGAATACCTCGATTTTTTCTTCCATAGCAGCGGCTGCATTGTTCAGATCGCCATCTATCAGCACCTTTTCTATCAATTGGTTGACCTGGATAAAGGGCCTGTTGTCTTTGGCCTTGTCACGCAGATGGATGCCTGAAATGCTTTGCAACAGGTCATGAACTGTTTTCAACCTCCTGTAAAATTCCAAATGTGGACGGTCAAACGGAAAACCATATCCCCTGGACAGGCGAGGGGATTCAAAAATCCAATGTATAAGTGTATATGCTGAAAGCGTCGGGATACGCTCAAGCAAAGATGTATTGAAGCCAGATCCTTCCAGACTGCCCTCGAAGTCGACAATTTGTTCTGAGTCTTGTTCGATCTTTTTTTCGAGATATCTCGCCTTCTGTCTGAGCAATGCTCTTACCTTATGCTTCCTCAATCGCTGAATGATGGTCTGGTAATCGTCGAGGAGTAAATCCTTTCCAACATCTCGCAGAAAGTGGAAATGGCAGATAAAATCAGGGATTCCAGGAAATACCTGCTCAATGGCCCTCAGGATTCCAATGCCCATATCGTGCACCAGTGCAACAGGATCGCCGTAGTGATTCCTGATACGTTGAAAAAATGGGATGAGCAATTCTTTCTTCTCAGAAGGGATCTTAATATTATCCAGAACCAATTCTGAGATTCCGTCCATGCCACAAAACAGATGTGGACTGTCCCCCTCGCATGTCCCGTCTACATGAAGAATATATCCACCTCGTTTCTTCATTGATTGAACCAGTTTTCCCCGGCTCTCTGCATGTGCCAGGGCCAGATAAACAATAAACTTCTTGCCCAAATACCCTATCTCTCGCTGGGAAACGAAAATGTTCCTGGAACCTAAGGCTTTTTTGATTTCTTTTTCGTTATGGCAATGGACGAAAAGTTCCTTCCCAATGTACTCCATGACATCGAAACCATAGGTGCCCATATGAGGCGCAAGGGAACGTAACTGAGAAGAACAGAATATCGCCTGGTCGTTCGGACACTGCAACACGATTTCCTTGGCTTTAAATGCCCCTATGTCCATCGTTACCATGTTTTTCTTCCAGGTCTTTACAACTTGCAATTGCGATCCACATTGGGAGCATTGCTCCGTTTCAGGGTAAAAGAGAATCGTCGGCTTACGGGGGAATAAGGCCCCTGCACTAACACCGGAAATTAACCCGTTTACATAACTCGTAAGAAGTTTCAGGGCTTTGTAGCCGGAGTTTTTTTTACAAGGCCATGACGTTCCATAAAGTCATGAATGGCAGCCGGGGAAATTTTGTGCATCCGGATTTCAGGTAACGCTATAATGTCCTCTAAACAGATCCCATGATGCTTGATCATTGCGGAAAGAATCACTACCGCATCTCCCTCAGAAAAAAATTCCCCTACAGGATGCGTAAGCTTTGAGCGGCTCTTACGTTGGTGTTTATATGTAACGGGATTGTCCGAAAAATATACATAGACGCCCTCTGGCTTTTCCCTCTGGATACCGCCCACGTTTCGGAAATGATGCAAAAATGAGCGAGGATCAAGCCTAACAAGAACGCCAATCTCCTTGCCTGTTAAACCGGAAGGGGATTTCTCCACTAAATGAACGATCGTATTCTTCAGATTGCCGTATCGCGAGAAATAAATATCCTCGTAATTCCACAACCCGTTATTGTCAAAGCGAGGAACCGTGGACATGGCATAATACCGACCGTTCTGGTTATAGCTTGTATAAGCCCCCCACTGCTTAAGCTTCAACCGAGCGGTTGGAACGGAACAACTTAAAGATGACACCAACCGCTCAAGGGTAAATACCTTCATGTCTTCCAGTAAGTTGAAGACGTTTTTGAGCCTTCCCTCGCTAAGTTTGGTCATGTTGCCTCCTAATATTAAGTATATGTTTTTGTCTGGACTATATCATATACTTAATAAGAATGGAAGCAAGAAATCCCCCTTTTCTTAGGCAAATCACCCATTTTTATGGAAATTTGACGGGTTTTTGATAACATATACTTGATAAAAACCCAACATGCTGATATCATTCTCTAATGATAACATAAGGTTGTCGTAATCCAACCGTCATTTGCGCTCATACGTTGAATCATTAGAAAAAGTTTTCATCTTTTCTACCTCCATTCATCATAAAGCTAAATTGGATTACCTTCAAATTCTCTTTGTGCGCCAATAAGTCGATATGGTTGAAAACCGCTTGTTTCTTCACAGTCTCCTCAATATCCCAATCACAGGACCCATCCATTTCAAAATCATCCCTTTCAGGCTTCCCGGCCATCCATTCTCATCTCAATTTTCCATTATATCCCGCATCTCTCTATATATTAATAATTGATATTAAGTTATTTAAATTATATTAGACCACTACATAATTAGTGATATAATCAATAATTAATTTTTATATCTGTAAGTATCTTATCCCCGCCTATCTCTCATCCCATTTAGTCTATCTATTTTGCACTCCTGAAAACCTTTCCTTAATACCCATAAAATTCCTTATTCCAACTTTCAATGATCCCACCCCAAAAGGTTATTGGAAGTTTTAAACATTTTATCCTTATTGTCAACCATTCAATTAAAGGGAGGTCTTTTATGAAAGGAGATGGCGCCAAAGAACTGAAGCGGGAAAAGGTTTATATTCAAACTGATTTGAGTGTCAAAGAGATCATGGAGAAATATTCGATTCTTCAGTCAACGGCATCTAATGCAAAAAAGCGAGGATGGTTTGTTAAGAATTATTCAAAGAAACAGGTCATGATTGACAGGGATAATTTCAATGAAGCAGCAGCCTAAGAAAGGGGTCAAGTAATGGGGGACGTTGCTATCTAACTGCGTTTCGCCAGGATATCCCAAATCCTGTCATCGTTGTCAATCAATTTTTTACCCTTTTCAGCGCACCGTCCTGCCGTGACAGGATGGATACCCAATGTCTCAGCAATATCGTTAAATTTATATCCCATCTTTTTGGCAGCAAGGAATGAGATCAAAGCCCG
>JAYEIR010000060.1:0-4826 GCA_034660135.1 Thermodesulfobacteriota bacterium | reverse complement strand
GGGCTTGCCTCTGCGGGTCCGGATCGTTTAACTGCCGCTGGAAAAAGGGCTATTCCCCAGATAATCGTTCCCGGCAGCGCTGATTTTATCAATTTCTTGGGCCCTGAGACGGTTCCGGTCAAATACAAACACCGAAATATATACAGCCATAATCCTCAAGCTACTTTGGTGCGAACAAACATAGAGGACAACAGGCGCCTCGGAAAATCGATTGTTGGTAAGTTAAATCAATCCCAGGGCCCTGTTGTTGTCATATGGCCCAAAGGAGGACTATCCACGCTTGACTGCCCTCAAAGGCCGTACTGGAATCCTGAAGTCGATATGACTCTCCTGAACACCCTCAGAAAATACCTCAAAAACGGCATTTCGCTGGTTGAATTAGAGGCATACATCAATGATGTTGAATTTGCAAAAGAAGTTTTTAACGGATTTATGAAATTACTCGGGCCCGCCTTAAACAAACACGGAAAGCCCGGGTTGGAGGGAGGTGATATTAGTTGAAATTTGAGGCATAAGACATAAAAATCTTAAAACTCAATCCATATGGAGGAACCTACCATGAAAAAATTTTTCTTGCTCATTCCACTAATGGGGCTAATATTTGCTGCCTTTGCCACGCCTGTATTATCAGCAAAGGTGATAAAGTTAAAGTTCGTCAATTATTTCCCTCCGCCAGCTTTTCAATCCAAGATCTGTGAAGAATTCATCGCCGCGGTAGAAAAACGCACCAATGGCAGGGTAAAAATTCAATACTTCGCTGGTGGCTCGTTGCTTAAAGGTCCAGGGATATACAAAGGGGTGGTTACGGGAATTGCCGATATAGGCCTGGCTCATGTAGAGTACACCCCGGGGCGTTTCCCCATTACCGGGACCTGCGAATTGCCCCTGGGCTATCCCAGTGGCTGGGTATCTACTCAGGTTGCTAATGACTTTTACAATAAATTCAGGCCGAAGGAATGGAACAAGGTGCACGTACTCTGGATGAGTGCCTGCGGCCCCAACGTAATCATCAGTAAGAAACCGGTGCGTAAGCTGGAAGATATGAAGGGGTTGACAATAAGGGCGCCGGGGATTGTCGGCAATACCATTAAAGCCCTGGGTGCGACCCCGGCGCCTACACCCATTATGGAAGTGTATGACGCGATTTCAAAAGGCGTGATTGATGGCGTGACTACGCCATTTGAGACGCTCAAGACGTTCCGGTTCGCTGAAGTTGCCAAGTATACAACGGCAAGCTGGCAAGTTGGGAATGTATACGCCTTTTATGTTGTAATGAACAAGAACAGTTATAAAAAATTGCCCCCGGATCTTAAAGCGACCTTCGATGAACTTTGCGGGGAGTTCAAGGAAAGAATGGCATTGATGTGGAATGCAATAGATTTCCATGGGGAAGCGTTTGCCAAAAAGAAGGGTGTAGAGATCATCGACCTATCCCCGGAAGAGGCGGCCAGGTGGAAGAAGGCTACTGAACCCGTCATTGAAGATTATGTAAAAGAGATGGTTGGTAAAGGACATTCAGAGACAGAGGTTAGGGGCTGGATCGAGTTCGTAAAGGACCGTATTGATTACTGGACGGCGAAACAGATACAGTTGGGAATTAAGTCGCCGACCGGGCCTGAAGCCATGAGACCCGGAATCTTTCAGTGAGAAAGGATACTGAGGCAGTCTCTCTCTAAAAACTCTGAAGCGAGGTAACTTCATGGCATTTCTACCTAAATTCGACAAATTCAATCGTTTGATAAGTGGCTGGTTCGAGTGGGTTGGGCTTGCAGGGCTCCTTATGATGATGCTTATCACCTGCGTCGATGTCATTGGGGCCAAGCTCTTTCGCACTCCTATCCTCGGCGCCATTGATATCGTCATGCTGTCCCAGGTGGTGGCAATATCCTTCGCCGCAGCCTCCGCACTGATTCTTGGGAGACATGTTTGTGCAGAGTTCTTTATGGTGATGCTGCCAAAGCGCGTTCAGGCCGTTATCGACGGCATCATTTGCCTGCTTGGATTAGCCCTCTTCATTCTGATTGTCTGGCGTCTTTGCACATACGGCTATTCATTTCAAACCGGCGGGGAGGAGAGCGCAACTGCCCGTAT
Source organism: Thermodesulfobacteriota bacterium (assembly GCA_034660135.1). Classification (GTDB taxonomy): domain Bacteria; phylum Desulfobacterota; class DSM-4660; order Desulfatiglandales; family Desulfatiglandaceae; genus JAYEIR01. The sequence continues at coordinate 2,735 of JAYEIR010000060.1, read as the reverse complement.
ACCCCTTTATCCTTTCGCATATGGCGTTGCCCTTGCCGGTATTCCTGTTTGCTTGGTATTCTTATATCAGTTCTTCAAGGCGATAGAAAGGATGGTGAAAAAATGAGCCCGGTTACAACAGGAATTGTCGGCATCGCTCTTCTCCTCCTGCTTTTTCTTCTTAGGATGCCGATCGCATTCGCCATGTCCCTTGTAGGGCTTGTCGGGTTTGCCTACTTGGCCGACCCGGGGGCTGCCCTCAGCCTTCTCGCCCATGATATCTTCGAGCAATTCTCCTCTTACCCCCTGAGCGTTATCCCCATGTTTATCCTCATGGGGTCCTTTGCATTTGCTTCCGGAATCAGCCGGAGGCTTTTCGATACGACCTACACGTGGGTTGGGCAGATACGGGGCGGCCTGACCATAGCCACTGTGATCGCCTGCGCGGGTTTTGCCGCCATATGTGGATCGACCGCGGCTACGGCAGCAACAATGGGGAAGATAGCGCTTCCGGAGATGAAGAAGCGTGGATACGATGACAAATTGGCCACCGGCACAATTGCCGCGGCCGGAACCCTCGGCATTCTTATCCCTCCAAGCACCGTTCTTATTGTTTATGGGATATTGACCGAGGAATCCATTGGCAAATTGTTTATTGCCGGGGTATTGCCGGGGTTGCTGCTCAGCCTCTCTTATGTGGCAACGGTTGTTTTGATTTGTATGCGCAATCCCCGGCTCGGTCCCCCTGGAGAACGTACCGGTTGGGGGATGAAACTCCGGGCAACCGGTGGGATCATCGAGGCCTTCATTCTATTTCTTTTGACTATTGGAGGGTTGTTTTTAGGCTGGTTCAGCCCGACCCAGGCCGGAGCGATTGGCGCTGGTGGCGCCTTACTCATTGGCCTGGGCCGAAGGCAACTTAGCTGGAAAAAATTCTTTGAGGCTGCTAAGGATGGTCTCCGAACAGCCTGCATGGTTATATTTATTATCACAGGGGCTGTAATTTTCGGTCATTTCATGGCAGTATCTACAATACCCTTTGCCCTGGCTGACTGGATAGGACAGCTTCCACTGCCCCCGATGGCCGTTATGGGGGTCATTATCCTCATCTTTTTCATGGGTGGTTTTTTTATGGATTCCATGGCCTTGATCGTGGTAACAATTCCCATTTTCTTTCCGATTGTTATGAAGCTCGGCTTTGATCCGATCTGGTTTGGGGTCATCGTTGTGTTAGTGGCAGAGATGGGGGTTATTACACCGCCTGTAGGGGTCAATGTGTTTGTCATCAAAGGGATTGCACCGGACATACCGCTTCATAGTATCTTCAGGGGAATACTTCCCTTCCTTGCTGCGCTGCTTATCATTACAGGAATGCTTATGGCTTTCCCGCAAATAGCCACTTTTTTACCTTCCCTAATCAGCTATTAGGGGGATTAAAGAGATTTGAGAAGGAATCTAATAGGCCCTTTTTAGATGAGAAAAGAGATGTTATTATGTCAGATGGCGATTTATTAGACGGCAAAAAAATCCTGGTGGTGGATGACGAACCTGACATATTGGAGGTACTGGAAGAGCTACTCCCCCTGTGCGATGTCAAAAAAGCTTCCACATTTGAAGAGGCAAAAAGGCTGTTGGAATCCGGGCATTTCGACATAGCAATTTTGGATATCATGGGAGTTGACGGTTACAAATTATTGGAAATTGCTATCGAGAGAGAAGTCATAGCCATTATGTTGACGGCCCACGCGTTGAGCCCCGACAATGCTATAAAATCATTCAAGAAAGGGGCCGCGTCATACGTGCCTAAAGACAAGATAGTGGATATCTCAACCTACTTAGTCGACATACTGGAAGCCAAAGAAAAAGGGGAAAGCTCTTGGTGGCGCTGGTATGATAGGCTGGGTTCCTTCTTCGAAAAAAGGTTTGGATCTGATTGGGAAGAAGGAGACAAGGAATTTTGGGATAAATTTACACATTATAACTAATTTTGCATAGTTTAAGAAACATCATGTCCACCTACTCAAATTTCCGTATTTTGAGTTCGCCAAGGTCCATAGAAATGGTGACGGCCTCATTGCCTTGCCTCGGAAAGGGCCTCAAGGTAATCACGAGCCTCTTGTCCTAAAGATGAAAAGGCAGCTATTTGCTTATCCTGCTATAATCTTTTCTTCATTTTTTTGACCTGTTTCCGATGAGATTGGATCTCGACTCGTTCTTTTCGTTTCCAACACCGGCTATGGGTGGCAACAGGCTTTTGTTGATGATAGACAGTGACGGTGGTTTTATCAGCCTTCAGGGTAACCTTTTTACCAATGCACCAGGGAGGCGTGGTATAGGCATTGCCATCGAATCTTACGGCAAAATCCTTATGGACCAAGACCTGGGTGGTTTCCCTGCAATCGGGCATAAGTTCTGGTAAAGGCCTTAAAGTTACCTTGCCAAAACGATCTTTGGGTTGTTGTCCTGTTGTTTGATGGATGCGGACATTGGCTATGTTATTAAGCCATTCTATTACCTGTACCTGGACATCCTTCAGGTCGGTAAAAGATCTTAAGGGCCGTGGAAAAAATAAAGTATCCCGGAGAGCGCTCATTTTCATTGACATATTCCGCTATAACTGATTTAATAATGTTTAGTTAAACAAGACTCTGAGACTGAGACGGAACATTAACTTTGCAAACAGGAACAGAATCACCTATGTCTCTCGGGTGAGATATTAAATAATACCTTCCCGGCACGACAATTTTAGAAACAAT
>JAYEIR010000059.1:1814-4826 GCA_034660135.1 Thermodesulfobacteriota bacterium | reverse complement strand
CCCCACAGCGTCCAGCCTTTATACCTAAATACTGCTGGGACAGAGATCAGTCTTTTGCACTGTTTGTCCCCGAGGTACTCGGTGCCTCACCCATGGCGGGAGGAGGGGATGATGGTGGGGCTTGCTTTATCGCAACCGCGGCCTTTGGATCCCACTATGGCGAATGAAGTGTCAGTCCTGAAAGATTTCCGGAATGATACGCTTTTGAAGTATTGGGTGGGGAGACTCCTGATAAGTTTCGATAGAGTTTCAGATAGAAACGACATAGACACATACCTGGGCCACTGGAGGAAACCCAAGACTCTTTTGTTAACCATGTTTTCGAACGCAAAAAACACCCACAGGGTGAAAAATCACTGGATGCCCGCCGTCTTCAAAGGCAAGCTCCTGGATGAAATCTACGGTTCGTCCACGGAACTCCTCAGGCAGGGAGTCTGCCCGGCATTCTAAAAAAAAGTTTATGAGCTTTTTTCCTTTGGATGAACCCGGCACAAAACAATCGGATACATTCAGGATGCCGTCCACTATCTCAAAAGTGAAAGGGAGCGACAACTCCTTGAGCAACCGGTAGACATCCCTGGAAGAAAACATCTCGTCCACATGACCTTTGGCCTGTCTCAGAAAACGCCGCTGAATTTCATTGATCCCCAGGGGGGTCTGATGGAAGATGATAAGATACCCTTCATCCTTCAATCTTTCCACTGCGGCCCGGATGGCCTGGACGCGGTCCGGAATATAGTAGAGGCAATGGGTCAAAAGGACGAAATCGAATCTCCTGGAGAGACCCTCGCACGGAAAGGTTTGGGCCAGGAGCTTAAATTCCTTAACATCCAAGCTGCTCTCCCGAAATTGGTTCATGAAGACTTGGTTGTGGGCGGTGTTGGGATCAACGGCCACATAGGCATTCACTCGCCACCGGTGAAGGAGGTGCCGCATAATTTTCAGGTCAAAGTCCCCTGTACCGCTTCCCACACTCAGGACATCGAGAGGGCCTGTCCATGAACGGTGCGCCAAGAAATCTTCTGACAGCCATTGTTCCATGGATCCCCATTCACTGCATGCCTGCTTGAAGGCGTTGAAACACTCCGCATATTCACAATTTGTCAATGGGGGGGCACAAACCCAGGCCTCTTTGTCTTTCCACATGGTGACATATCCCGAATGATAAAATGATAAGAAAATTATAAAACATCGCTTTTTCAAAGAAGAAGTATAGAAAAATTCCCCTTGTAAAGAAGAACGTTGGTTCCAAAACGATTTATCTATAAACAACGAAAGATGTACTCAAGTTATAGTTGATCCTCATAATTGAAAAGCCAGTGGCATACTATAGTTTTTCAGAAAAATAATTTCCAAAGGAATCTGCTTCAGCAAGCAGAAATAGTTCCATATTTGCTCTGAGCTTTTTCATGACCGCAATGACTTTGGTTGCGTCACGCATATACTTTTCAAAGGCTGTGAACACGGCGCTTCTGAGGGCATCGAATGTAGGGAAGTATTTGCAGTGAGTGGCATCCCTTTTTGTGTTTCGCCAGAGCTTTTCGATAGGGTTGTAGTCTAATAAATAGGAAGAGAGGCGGTGGACAAACAACTTCCCTTCCGCTTCCATACGTTCTTTGAAATCTCGTGGAGGGGGAGAGGGGACGCTCTTTTAAAATTGAATTGAAATCATGCTTATCAATTGAGTTATTAAATTTTAAAAGAGCGTCCCGCTATCCATACTGTATTGACGGCCTGCCATACCCGACTACGGGCCTGGATGAGGACTTCCCGGATTTGCCGGTAGATGCCCTGGATAGCCTGGTCATTTGTCACTTTGCCCAATGAGCCCTCCTTGGCGGCAATATAGCTGACGTCATTTGTCTTTCTGTTGGTTTCGCCCCTGCTGTTTTTTGTGGGCATCATCCACCAACTTGATCGACTCTGACCAGGATTCAGCACAGAACCGTTTAAACCTGTCCAGCTTATCAACCTCGGGTAACAATTCACTCCGGGCGGTGGTAACTGTGCCCACCGATAAATGATATTCTGACAAGGCCTCTATATATTCTTGACGACGCTCTTTTGGAATAATGATAGGGGGATAACCAGCCCGGATTACAGGAGCATTGGCAATAAGACGGGCCATCCGGCCATTGCCGTCCCAAAAAGGATGAATCCTGACAAAGGAGACATGAAGACACACATAGGCCGTAATCGCTTCTTCCCTGTTTAACGTTTCTTTTTTACAGGTATCCTGAAACAAGGCAAGCCAGTCTTGCATAAGTTCCGGGACATCCTTTGGGGGAGCAAATTCAAAAATGATCTGGCCATCGCCTGAAAGCATAACTGTCGAGTTATGTTCCGCCTTCCAGGCTCCAACAGGTTTATAGATATCAACGACCTGTTCGGTCTGCACGGCCTTGTGCAGGTCAAACAGGTCCTTTTCAGTTAAATCGGATTTTCTTCTAATAAGATCATAAATAAGATCAATGGCCCTGGCGTGGCCAACAACCTCCTCATGATCTTTAAGCGGCTTACCTGAAATCGTGAGGCCTTCCTCAAGGACAAATGCCGTCTCACCAAGGGTCAGGGTGTTGCCTTCAATCGCTGTGGATGTGTGCGTCCAGAGGTTTCGCAACTGGACCAACAGGGCATCTCTGATATCATTATCCAGGTCTTGCAGAAAATCGAACATGGTCAAAGCTCCATTTACATTCGTTCTTCATCTCTCATCATTTTCCGGCGGTGTTTCAAGAATGCCCTTCCCCAGTCTTAATTGCCGCCAAGCCGATTCAGGATATCTGATTTGGTATCACGTTTCAATCCCTTTCATTCGTTACCCGGCTAATTCCATCTCTGGATCGGATTAATGAGGGCTGAATTGAGTTATTTAATAATTAAAGAGTCCCGCTTCCCAAGGGCTTTTAGACGAAGGGGGGTACAAATTGTACCCACCCTTTAGCTAACTCAGCGTCTTCAACCTTATCCTTTCATTTGATATAGTCGGAACAATCATTATTTGAAAACCTG
>JAYEIR010000059.1:0-1714 GCA_034660135.1 Thermodesulfobacteriota bacterium | reverse complement strand
TTCAGGGTTTCGAAAAGATTCGTATCAGAGGACAGGGAAGCCATTTCACTTGTTGATATTCCCGCTTCGTTCATACCGGACATTGTAAACCATCCGGGAAAGCTTATCTGAAGGAAGGCATTCCCTGTATCGGGTTTCGCAACGGTAACAACTGTCTGATCAAGTAGGCCATGGCAGTCTCCCACACGGGTCGTAATCAAAGTTATATTTAATAATATGTTGATTAGTGAGTATGTTAACATAATCGATATATACAACATTAGGATATGGAAAGCATGTGCGGTAAATATCGTATAATACTCCAGGAAGCTTACTGTTCGCTTCTTTGGCAAGCCATTGCAAATTCTCCCAGTGCTTTTTTTTAGGTGGAGCAAATATGACTGGTGTTAACGTCCATGAAAACAAATGAAGGAAATCTTTTCCAAGCCCACCACTCCCCCCTAATTTTATTAACTGATCCTTTTTCATTTTTTCGTAATCAGGTGTTTCCGAATATTGATCGTAAACTGTTAGACTGCCGGGCAGATATCTATCGACATGAAAAAAATCGGCATAGCGCCAACGGCCTTTTATAGGATTTATTCTATGGCCAAAATCCTGAAGTAATGCTACGAAATGTCCTCTTAAACGGTAAAGAGGTTCTTTTATGAGGTTTGGTTGTTCATCCCACTGCTTAAATAAAAATTTATCATAATTATCCAGTTCCTGATTGAGTACATCTTTGCAACCTTCATGATCAAAATGCGAAAACTTTAAAATAACGAATTCACTTGGGTGGAACGTTAGAAAAGATACTGTCTGATCGAGAATATCTTTAATTTTTGCTCCAGCGCAACCAAGGCCGGAAGTTCTGTGGTAAGTTACTAGATCATGACCCATAACATCAACACGGATATCAAAGTATCTGCTTCCTGAAACTAGTTGCTCAAAAAAATTTAAATTTTGTGTTTTGACAAGCCTGTTTACAATTACACTGGGGATATTACAGTTTCTAAATTCGTACATTCCGGAGTCATGACTGCCAGGCAGAATAATCTGATTGAGGCGTAGGAAACCATACAGGGGAAGTTCTCCCATCCAGTTAGCTGTATCTATAGTCTTTGGGTCCAATCCCTCCCATGAAGTTCTCTCTAAATATGTAGAATCAGAGCCGTCACAGCATGGAAACAAAAAGGTAAAACCGACAAATAGTAAAATTGCCACGATTCGTGCTTTCACAATCATTCCTCCTTGCGACGTGGGCTTTGGTGATTATCCAAAAGCGCCATATAAGATTGGGTTTCCCCCAAAAAAAACAAAAATATAATCATCCTCGAAACCTTGTGATCAGCCTTACATCCTTGGAAAGAGTTTTTTCATCGGGGTTGAAAATATTTCAGCCTCACCTTAACTCATTTTATATACCAAAGCCACAAAATATCGTAAAGATCGAAAAAGCTGTGATATCCTAAAATCAGAAGGCTTGAAGGAAGGTTGAGACTGGTGCCATCTCTCAGGCCGGTCACTCTGGGTATAAATTGAGAATGTTCCCAAAAAATCAGCACCCTGAAAACCTGAAATATGCCTTACGTATCTGTAAATGCCCTCACATTCCTGAATTTAAGTCGAAAAAGCTTACGACCACAATATGTAGGGATCAATCCATTTTCCGATTATCCTGTTCCAGGAAAGGATTTCGTGCATTAATCTTCCCGCTCATGAGGGAGAGGGGACG
>JAYEIR010000058.1:0-21416 GCA_034660135.1 Thermodesulfobacteriota bacterium | reverse complement strand
TTTACCAAAGGTGGATTCCATCTCCTCCGGCGTCAGCCCGCGATGGGTGCCGAGAGAAATAATAACTGAAATGTGTTCACTTGGGATATGACAAACATCTAACTCCTCTAACAGGACTTCGAGGATAAGCCTCTTAGGGGAGGCACGTGTTATGTCTTCAACAATGATAGCTACTTTATCAAAATGCGAGACACAATCTCTCAGAAAGGGCGACCTTATGGGATTTTCTATGGCCTTTCTTATCAGGTCTCTGAGATCTTCATCTGCCGGCTGGACATTAGAATCAGCAAAAGTCAGGAGATCCCATTCAGGGGGGATGTCAAAGTCTGATTTTTTACCTCTCTGTATGATAAAAGCCTTTTTCATTCTTAAACCAGCAGATATTTTTTCCGCACCTCCTCATTTTCCCTCAATTCCTGGACACTCCCTTCAAAGCGAATCCGGCCATTGTCAATAATATAGCCCCTGTCGCTCAATTTCAATGTAGCCACCAGGTTTTGTTCCGCCAGAAGCACGGTGAGGCCCGTTTTTTTCAGTTCAAAAAGCTGCTCCTCCAGGGCACGCACCATTACAGGCGCAAGGCCTTCAGTGGGCTCATCTAAGAGAAGAAGCTCGGGATTGCCCATCAGGGCCCTGCCGATTGCCAGCATCTTCTGCTCACCGCCGCTGAGCACACCACCCCTTCTGCGCCGCATGTCTTTGAGAGCGGGAAAAAAGTCATACACCCTTTCCTTGTTCCATCCCTCGCCTTCAACATATCCCTTTTCCGCAATCTCCAGGTTCTCATCCACTGTAAGGTCGGCAAAGATCCTTCGATCATCAGGATCATAACCCATTCCCTTGCGGGCAAGTATGTAAGGTTTTTTGCCTGCCACCTCTTCCCCCTTAAACAGGATACTCCCTTGTTTTGGCGGCGCAATACCTATAATACTCTTTATGGTCGTGCTCTTTCCTGCCCCGTTTCTTCCCAAAAGGCATACCACCTCTCCGGCATTAACCTTAAGAGAGACATCAAAGAGGATATGGCTCAGACCATAGAAAGTGTGGATTCCGGTTACTTCAAGCATTAGTCACCTCCTATATATGCCTGCTGGACCTGCTCGTTTTTCCTGACCTCATCCGGTGTTCCTTCAATAATCGTCTTTCCCTGCTGCATTACCATAATACGATCGGCCGTAGAGAACACGATATCAATATCATGTTCGCAGAACAGGAGGGTCAAGCCCTGTTCGACGGTTAGACGTTTTACAAGCCCCATGGTCGCGGTCGTTTCTTCCGGAGACATGCCGGCCGTGGGCTCATCTAAGATAAGAAATTCCGGTTCATTGCCCAGGGCTATGGCTATCTCCAATATCTTCTGGTCACCATGGGAGAACGACCCGGCTATTTCATTCGCCTTATCCAAAAGGCCGACGCTTTTCAGGATACGGTTTGTTTCCTCTATCAGCATATTCCTGGCCGGGCGGAAAAGGTTAAGACTCCTGTTGTGCTGGGACAACACCGCCACCTGGACATTTTCAAAAACAGTCAGACGCGGGAAGATATTGAGCAATTGAAATGAACGGGCAATCCCTTTTTTGCAAATGGTATAAGGGGGTAAACCGCTGATATCTTCTCCCTTAAACAATATCCTGCCGCTATCGGGCTTTAAGTGTCCGGTAATGAGATTAAACAGAGTGGTCTTGCCCGCTCCATTGGGGCCGATTACCGCCACAATTTCCCCGTTCTCAACGGTCAGGTTGGCGCCGTTCACCGCCTTGAAGTCGCCAAATGAATTTATCAGATTCTCGACACGCAACATATCTATCGCCCCCTTTCCGCAACTGCTTCTTTCCGGAGCTTCAATTTCTCCTGAATATACCCCCACACACCCTGGGGCAGGAAGAAAATAACCAACGCTAATATGATCCCGAGAATCAGGGTCCAGTACTCAGTATGTATTCCAATGGACGTTCGCAAGGATAACATAATCGCGGCCCCGATTATTGGCCCGGCAAAGGTAAACCAGCCGCCCAAAAGGCACATTATCAGGATTTCAAGTGACAGGGTCCAGAACAGCAGGTCCGGAAATACAGAGCCTTCTAACACCACAAAAAGGACACCGGCAACTCCGGCAAAAAAACTGGCGATTACGATTCCGAACAACTGGTGACGCTTAACAAAAATACCGATCGCCTCGCATCGCTGCTCATTGTCACGTGCTGCCTGGAGTGTACTGCCGAACGGGGACTTTAAGATCAGAAACAGGGCGATAATGCAGAGCACAAAGATAATGAGTATAAAATAATAGGAGTTACTAACCCCTGACAAGGCTGCCGGCATGGAGATACCATGAATGCCGTCATCTCCTCCGGTAAAGCCATACCACCTGAAGGCCAGGGCCCAGAGTAGAGACCCTAAGGAGATCTGAATCATTGCAAAATACAGTTTACTTAATCGTATGCAGATCAGACCAATGATGAGACCTGCAAGGGCTGCCGCAAAAGGAGCCGAAATAAAGCATATCCATTTTGGGAGGGTTGTCTTTGTCAACAGCAATGCAATGGCATATGCACCGACCCCGTAAAAAACGCCATGATGGAACTGGAACAGACCGCCAAAACCGACCACGAGATTGAGGCTCATGGCAAGAAGGGCCATCACAAGGATCGAGGCGATCAAATACACATAAAACCGGGGAATTATATTCGGTAGAATTAGCATTATAACTAATCCGACAACCAGGGCCAATGCCGTCTTTTTGTGAATCGTTCCTTTAAACATGAGTACCTCCATTACCAAACCGATTTCAGCAGGCCCCTGGGCCAGATCATGAGCACAATAACTACTGCAAGGTATGGAAAAATTATTGCAAATTGAGGCAGAAACAGGACGCCGAGGGAATGGGTTATCCCAAAGATGAGGGCCCCGACCAGGGCGCCCCAGATATTACCAAGCCCGCCTATAACCACAATAAGAAATGCCTCCATGATTATCGTATGATCCATTCCAAGGGTGATACCCATTGTAGGGGCAACCAGGGCCCCGCCAAGGCCGGCAAGGAAACAACCTACCACAAATGCAATGCAAAATACCCAGCTCACATTGATGCCCAAAGCCCCTACCATCATCCTGTCAACAGATGCAGCCTTTGAAATCTTGCCTATCCTGGTCTTGCTTACAAACAGCCACAGGCCAAAGCCCACTATAGGACCGATGATAAGCAGGAAGAGATTGTATTTAGGAAACGGCAGGCCGAATATCATGACCGCGCCTTTGAGAGCCTCGGGGGCTGTAACTGATTTGTAGTCCACTCCCCAGAAAAGTTTTACCATGTCACCAAGGATAAGCATGAGGGAAAAGGTAAACAGGAGCAGCATGAGGTGCTCCCTTTCATAGAGATGACAGAACAGGGCCCTTTCTGCTATTAGGCTCAAAAGAGCCACAAAAAGCGGGGCCAGAATCAAGGATAGCCAGAATCCTGCAGCTCCACCGACAACCGTGTTCACCGTATATGCTGCAAAGGCCCCTATCATGTACAGGGAGCCATGGGCCACATTGGGAACCCTGAGGACTCCAAGGATAAGGCTAAGTCCGGCAGCAATAATAAACAAGATCATTGATCGACTAAGGCCGACCAGCAGCTGCAACGCGATCTCAGACAGACCATAAGTTGACGCAATATCCACCTCGATTCCTCCTCTATACCTCAGTTAAGTGGTTGAGTGGTTGAGTAGTTGAATGGTTGTTATTGCTTGATTTCATATCGTTCGTCTAAAAATTAGACGTTAATGAGATAACTGGCAGTCTAATGCGCTGATTTAAATGCTTTTTCCCCAACTCAACAACTTAACGACTCAACTATTTGACGATCTCTGTCTCTAATCAGACTTATAACATGATGAGCAAAGGGCCGGGAACGATTGCATTCCCGGCCCTCGTAAACTCAATACTATTTCTTGCCCCGCAATTTCTTCACTTCCTCGCAGGTCGGCATGGTTTCAGGCCCCGGAATGGTTTCAATATCCGCGGCAATAAAGAAAGGATATTTCGGAGACTTTTTGGTCACACCAATGAACATGGGCAGTTGAGCCTGATGGTCGCAGGCACGCATCTCTACACGACCTACAGGACTGTCAACAGTCAATCCCTCTAACGCGTTAATCAGTTTCTCGGTATTGATGCTTCCTGCCTTTTCAAAACCCTTGATGATATACTTCGCTGTGAGATAGCCATAGAGCGCGCCCACTCTGGGATACCTTTTGTACGCTTTCTCGAACTCCTTGACAAATGTCTTGTTTTCAGGGGTATCCGGATAATAGAAGTAGTAATTCGAAGTACCCAGCACATCCGCAGGGGCCTCCTGACCCAAGGGCATTAATGTACTGAGTTCCGTACCGGTGTGCACAAACATGGGGATTTTTTCTGAAAATCCGGTTGCCTTGGCCGCCTTCATGATGTTTACCATGCTGGCGCCGCCGGTCGCGAAAATAACCGCATCAGGTTTTGCAGCCATAATGGCGGTGAGGTAGGGTGTCAGTTCGGGCTCTCCAACTTTCCACCAGGACTGCCCTATCAGTTTTACGTCAGGTTTGAGTTTCTTGAGGTTTGTCCAGACACCATCACCGAGTGCATGGCCGTATTCATAGTCATCACCCGCAATCCAGTATTTGATGTATGGCTTCTCCGCCAGGCCCGTCGCAGCGGCCTTGCCGATCATCGTCGTATTTTCGGTAATAGCGAAAACATAGCGCTGGCCTTTCTCCCCGGTTATCTTGGCGCTCTTGGAAAATGTGCAGAAGAAAGGTATCTTCTCGTTTTTGACTATCTCGCCTATGGCAAGGGCAACAGAACTGTTGATGGTGCCGACGAGGATATCCACTCCTTCCCTCATTATCAGTTCTTTAGTCACGCTGATACCGATATCCACCTTGAATTTGGTATCTCTTGTGGTGATCACAACTTTTCTTCCAAGTATCCCACCTTTTGAGTTCACCTTATCCATAGCCAACTTGAAGGCATCGCGAACATCATAGGTGAAGGTTGTAGCACCGCCTGAATAGCAATCGACAAGCCCGACCTTGATCGGTTTAGCTGCATGGGCCGGGGTAAAAGCAAATAACAGACCCACACTCACCGCCATACAGATGGCTAACAAAAACAATTTTTTCATGACGACTTCCTCCTTTATTACTTTGTTATTGGTTTATTTGTAACTGGCTGGATAGCCACCAAAGCCCGAAGACACAAAGGAGGAGCAATATATCTAAAAAAACTTTGTGCCTTAAGCTATCCCGCAATAGCGAGATAGCAGTTTATTAACACCTTTTTGAAAACAGTGTATGCGGATTTTAGGTGGCAATGATAACGGGGGAAAAGGCAGCTGTAAATCGGATAAATTCTGATTCTTTTGTAATAAATTTTCTTACAGATACAGGACTCATTTAGTGGTTGAGTTATCGCGTGGGATTAAATCAAACGCCAATAAGATGATTCTGGATCGCAAACCGTGAGAGTTCCACATTGTTCCGCAGGTTTAGTTTGCTGAGAAGTCTGGAGCGGTAAGTGTCAACAGTCTTGATGCTTATGTTATAGGACTCCGCGATTTCACGATTGGTCTGACCTGAGGCAAGGCACCTCAGTACTTGAATCTCTCTGTTGGACAGACAATCCATAGGTGAAATGCCGCCCTTACCGCCGGCCAAATGCAGTGCCAATGCCTCGGCTGCGGCGTCGCAGAGGAAACGTCCGCCATTATGCACCTTGCGGATCGCCTTTACCAATTCCTCGGGCGCCGTCCTCTTGGTGACATAACCCGAGGCCCCGGCGCTTATGGCGCGAACTGCATATTGTGCCTCTTCGTGCATGGTCAGGACGAGGACAGGCAGTTTCGGGAAGTAGCCCTCAAGCCGGCTGATGACTTCAAGTCCATCCATACCGGACATGGAAATATCAATAACGGCAACATCAGGTAATGTCTCCCTGACTTTATTGATGGCTTCCTGGCCACTTGCCGCTTCTGCTACCACAACCATGTCGTCAGTATCTTCCACAATGCGGCGAAGACCTGCCCGGACAATACTGTGATCGTCGGCCAAAAGGACTCTAATCAATGAACCACCTCATCTTGCAACAATTCTAAATTGTGGCCTTTAGACCTTACTAATAAAGGGCAGTAGTTACAACCAAATAACCTAAGAAGAGGAGGTGCAACGTATTTAACCGGGGCGGCTATTACCTCACATCTGCGACCTCAGCTTCCCCCACATCATCCCCAAATATTCATGTATAGCCGTCCCTGCCTTTTCCAACGAATCAGCATTCGGAAAGAAAACCCCTGGCGTCACCCCCCCCTCCCGCTCCTTGACCATATAATCCGTTGGCGCCGGGATAGGCTTCATACCCTGTTCTTGGAATAGCGCAATGGCCCTTGGCATATGGGAGGCGGACGTCACCAGAATGAATTCATCGCTCCCGACAATCTCCTTCACATAAATCGGATGATCCTTGGTATCCGTAGCCTTTGTTTCAAGAACAATGTCCTCCGGCTCAACACCCCATTCCCTGGCCGTGTCAGCCATCACTTTTGCCACCGGTGTAAACCCCTCAAACCCGCTTCGGCCCGTCATAATCAATTTGCTTTCAGGAAGCCTGTTGTGAAGGAACACGCCTTCGGCCAGCCTTGCCATGGAAGACTCGCAAAAATAGGTGGAAAGAGGCAATCCTGGATCAACGCCGGAACCTCCTCCTAACACCACGATCCATTTGACATCCTGAATGCTTTCATAACTTCTGATTGGGGGATATTTTTCCTCCAGAGGCCTTGCCAACATATCGGAAACCGCGCTGTAACTCAAAAGCCCCAGCAAAACAGTGGCGATGGTTACGAAAACTTTCCCTGTCTTCTGCTTCCTCGTAAACCACAGAAAGAAAAGGCCCAAAATGGCCAGGACTAAGCATGCCGGAACAGGCATAAAAAAAGGAGATAACATTTTCTTGAAAAGGAATATCATTTAGGTACCTGAACAGCCTGTCTTTTGGGGATCTGATTTACCCAAAATCGTATACCCCGTTCAATGCGGAGCCTATTTAGTGCCTGAACGAAAACTCCGTTCAGGCACTGTTTTAAGTTTTTGGTTTTGAGTTTTGGGTTAATTCAAACGATTTAAACTGATTATAAACCGACGAACGATATTGGGCATTTCAAATTTCGAGGTTTTCGTTCAGGCACTATTTAACTGGGGCCTTGAGCCGAAATGGGATGACTTGCTTGACCATGTCCTCATCCGGATAGAAGTTCCACACATACTCCCGGACCTCCTTCTTCATCCTTTTCAACGCCCCGCCCGTCTCCAAACTTTGCGCCTTTCCGTAGTGCCGGCAGGCCTTGGCCCATGCTGAATGATGCACAGGGTTGTTGGGGTATACCGACTTGGATCGCATGGTCCAGTAATTCCCTAATTCCTGATGCAGGTGCGGGTTCTTCACCCCTGCAAAATAGGCGGCCCGGTCCATGGAGATATCTGCCGCAGGGAGCCATTGGGTGTGATAATCCGGCTCCTTCCACAAATGCGCATACTCCCATCCCAACCGCAGATGATACTGCGCATCAAAGGGATTCAAGCGCACCGCTCCCTCCAATGCCCCGATAATTTCCTTTTGATCCTGTTTCTTCTTTTCTGCGTAATCTGCGTAATCTGTGGATGTCTTTTCCCTGCTCCCTGCTCTCTGCTCCCTGCTCTCTGCGAACTTGTAGTGGTACTCCGCATTCCCCCCATCCCACTCAATCGCCTTCACAATCTCCTCCAACGGCGGATGCAAGTCCCGGTTCAGGGTGGAATTGGGGACCGTGTTGCAGTATGCTTCGGCCATGAAATGTTTGATGGTCCACCAACCCGACCAGCCGATAAGCCCAAAAATCAGCACCAACACCACAGCCCCTCTGTATCTCAACGGCAGATTATAATAACGATAAGCCATCCTGTCTCTCCGGTGATGCCGCTCCAAGTGAAGCGCGGCATAACCGATGGCCATGATCACCACAAGGATCAAAAAGTTGGCAGGGATATGTAGATTGAAGTCGGAAAAAGAGTGTATCCCTATGGCCGTCAGTGCTGCAATGGGCGCAATCCCAAGGCAGACAGCAAAGGGGTCCTCTCTTTTCCTCCACAGCCTTATGGTTAGATATAAATAATATGACATGCAGACCAACAGTAAAACCATCCCTATGATCCCGGCCTCGGACAGGAACTGGGCCCAGTCATTATGTGCAAATCTTACAAACGTTTTCTTATTTTCAACCGCCTGGTATTTGGGATAAGCGTATTTAAAATTGCCGACCCCCACACCCGCCACCTTGTAGTCTTCAAACATTTCAATAGACTTTTTGCCTAATCTGCTTCTCTCTTCATAACTCTTATCAATGGTCTTGAACCGCCCAACCACATAATCCACCCCGATATCGAGCGCATACGCAGCCGTGATCAAGAAGAGAATAAGAAAAATGATCCCTTTGCGCCGCTGACCTTTTTTAAAGACAAAAAAGAGACTTATGCACAGAAGCGCTCCCGCAGCCGAGACAATCCCCCCCCTCGATGCTGAAAAGATAAGCCCTATCCCCATGACCACCCCGGCAAAAAGGATCAGAATCCTCTTATTTAAGAGCTGCTCACCTGACAGGAATTCTGATATTCTGGCCCTAAAGCTTATCTTACGCTTCCGGCTCACCGGTTTTTCTCTCTTTCTTTCCGAGAGCGCTGCTGAATAGGCAGCCGCCAACAGCATCCCCATTGCCATGAATCCTGCAAAGTGATTTCGATTGATATAAGTGCCGGTGGCAGCGTTTCGATCGGTAATGCTCTTAAACCACAACACCTGTGGAGACCCGGAATACGCCTGTATCAGGCCGTAGAGGGCCTCAAAACAACCAACCGCCAATATTAAGGAGATCGTTAATTCGATCCTCTTCTGTGAATTCAGCACCCGGATGAACCCTAAGAAAAAGAGCCCGTAAACCGTGAACCTGATGATCGACATACGCACAGGGTAGTGGTATGGAGCGAGTGAGAGCCAGGATTCTACCTTGCCGCAGCCCCCCACAAGGGACGCTGCCGGCCACGATTCCTCCCAGACGATCGCTGCATCGGGCGACAAAAACCCCAAGACAAACCCGGGTAGTGGCGTGATCTGGAGGATAAGGAAAGCCAATAAAACCAGGAAAGCAACGTCAAGGCTGGTTTTAGGGAACACAACCTGATAAACCCCATTCCTGTGATCCTTCCTGATATTCTTTATCACCAACAGCATGGCGCCCGTCAGCACACCAAGGGTCATCAGGGTATAGACATAGGTATGTACTGCCCCGAAAAGGAGGATACTCAAGATGAGAATGATGAGGTAAATTGTAAAAGCAGCTCTTTCCATATCCACAGATTACCCCAGTTAAATAAAAAAGAAAAAGCATTTAACAGGGCAGGCGCAGGTTTTCGCAGATTGTATTATTTATCATATTGTTGAAGCTCCTCTGATAAGTTAGAAGTGGTCCGGTCCTCTGATAGCTCACGCTTACTGATTTTCTCAACAAATTCCTCCCTCGACATCTTCATATAGCCCACACCCATCTTTACTGCGTAATCGGCGGATCCTTTCATCTTTCATTTTTTTCTAATCTGCGAAAACCTGCCCGCTCGTGCCTTGCAATGGCAGGCGGGTCTGCGGAATCCGTGGATAAAAAAGCCTTGGTCTCATAAGGCCCAAACCGCACCCTGATCTTCCCATCCACCACCACATAATCCTCCCCCGAAAAAACCTCCCGAGCAACCTGCATGCGACATTGCTTTTCATCCAACCGTCCATTCATCCATTCATCCTTGGATTGACCTCGCTCCCTTTTCCCATTAACCAATAACGAATAACCATTAACTTCTGCCCCCAACAACGCCTCCACCCCCGTCCCAATCGTGTTCACCGCAATCACCATCCACTCCCTACCCTTCCTCTTGACACAGCAATGCACCGCTACCCTCCCTTTCGGATCAAAACGGTTCTCAGACAGCATCTCCACCTGAACCCTTTCCCCTGAATTCTCCACCACCAGCCACGGATAAACCCGGTTCAAACGCCCAACCACACGGCCCAAACGTTCGCGCCCCTCTTCGGTCTTCCCTATCCAGGAGAAGGTATAAAAGAAAATTCCCCGGCTCCCATGCACCACCGACAAAAAGGCCAGACAATCCATCTCCTGCCACGTAGGGAGCCTCGGCCACCCCACATCCGCATATCTCTGCCCCCCAAACGCCTGGATCACCGACGCCAATCGCCCCCTTGCGATGTTATTTGTTATTTGTTGATTCGTTATTCGTGAACCCTGATCCCCTCCACGCTTCTTATTACTATTAACCAATAACGAATAACTATTAACTTTTTCCTTTGCGACTTTGCGACTTTGCGCCATACCATTAACTGCCAACCCTCCCGCACACTCATCCATGCTATCCGACAACCATGTCATGGGCATATAGGGTACCGGGTATTGATCCAACATAAAAAAATCCGCGGCCCACCGGAAATCGCGGCAGACTTGTGGCCGCACCACTGCCATACAGGTAGACACCCCGGGGAACCGGTCCTTGATGAGCTGGTTGATATCATCGGCCCGGTTCACGGGAAAGGACCATATCCCGGGTTCGTCGTTCACATAAAAGGCCAGGTCATAGGGCCTCACATATCCTGATATCTCATCTAAGAAAACAGGGAGCTGGTCCGGATCATGTGGAACGGACAACACATATCTCAGGCCGACTTCATGACATTTCTCGATTTTTTTCTTCAGATTTGCTCCACGTCCCCCCAAAATCACCGTATTGATGGCCAACCTTTTTATCTGCTCCAGATTCCCAAGACCGGCCCCATAAACGCCAATCGGGAAAAAACCACCCGGGAAAAAAGCCTTTGCAGGAACAATTTCCGGCTCACCCGTAAACCGATAATGCCTCTTAAGGGAAGGCCGCACCATCCGAAAAGTGGTCCCCCTGTTACGGTTGATAAACCGGAAATAAGGATCCGAAATTTCATCCGGACAAACTACATTCACCCGAATCGGCTGAAAAACCTTTGCCTTGAGGTGAGTGTCCACCAGGAACTCCTCTCCCCAGAGACTCACCGACGGGTACACCCCGTTTCTCCATCCCTTTCTGAAAAAATCGCCCCTGAAAACATACTCCGCACCCGGCTCACATTCAGACAATGGTGCCACCCATTCCTCCCCCCACTCATCCTCTGCCGTAACCCCAATGCCCTTCTTCTCACCCTCTAAGCATTTAACCCTCTTTTCTGCGCAATCTGCGCCTGCCCCGCCTGCCCTGTGGAATGCGGAGCCTATTCCTCTGGGGTAGCTTCGGGAAATGGTACCGGGGTAATCTGCGGATTTCTTGCGGATCAAATTCGGCAACCGGTGAAACTCCCTGAAACAGGCCCACATGTTCGGCTTCATACCCTTAAAAGAAAAAGCAAGAATGCCATCGGCCCCGCCCTGGCCCGCATATTTCATCACGGCGCTTAATTCTTCAGCCTTACAGTCTGCCGACTGCACAATGGGCCATACCTGGCACGAGGCTGTCTCCCCATAATAGGCGGACATATACCCCACCCACTCCTCGCTCTTTCCGCACATCTTGTGGTAGACCATGGGGGATATCACATCAGCCAATGCGGAAATCTGAAACGGGTCCTGGGCCAAGAGATAGGAGATGGCATCCCCCCTTTCCCCTTTGGTCCACGGCACTAAGAAAAGCCCTAACTTGAGCGGTTTCTTTCCTTGGTTCTTCTCCATCACATCACGCGTTTCCAAAACAAAGGATTCGATCTGCGCCTTCTTCCAGACCATCCATCGATACAGGCAGTTTTCTTTTATCCAGGCGGCCGAACCTTTTGCGCCAAGGCCTGATGGAATTTTGACGCCGCTCTCCTGCTGGAATTTTGCGAGACATCTCGGGCAATAGCACGTGTCAGGTATCTCCGGCTCCGGCACCTCCCAAACCCCCGGATAACGGATAAAATCAAGCCATATGCCACCTGCCCCGTCCTCACCCCCAAAGTTTTTGACGATGCTTTCTATATGTTTCAGCCGTTCCT
The DNA here is from genome assembly GCA_034660135.1 of Thermodesulfobacteriota bacterium. GTDB lineage: Bacteria > Desulfobacterota > DSM-4660 > Desulfatiglandales > Desulfatiglandaceae > JAYEIR01. The sequence goes on along the minus strand of JAYEIR010000058.1, from coordinate 9,305 downwards.
GGCGCCATCCTGTGTGAGTGGGACACACGCCCCCGTGACCCTTGTACCCCGGAGTCGACCCTAAATATTTCCCGTTGCTCTTCACAGGTCTCGAATCAGGATACTTTTTCCAGGCCCCCTTCCCGCCAAAGGCATTTACCGACACATACACCTGAAAGCCTCTATTTTTAAACCACCTCACAGTCTCCTCTTCCGGCGGAACAAAGACCGCGTTTACACCTGCCTTTTCCAATTCTCCCACATACGATGAAGGATCCACACTCCTGATGGAAGGAACCCCGTAAATGCCTTTGACCGCCTCTCCATGGGCCGGAAACGGGAGAAGGGAAAAAACAAACGCAAAAAAAAGGGGGCCCAGCCTACTCAATATCAGCCGACCCCTCCTTTCCGTTCTTACTGGCATGTCATCAGATCCTTCTGTTATCATAAAACATCGTTTCATCGTAATAGCTCAATAACTATCGGCATACGAGACAGGCACCGGGATCTCTTTTTTTGCTTTATGCCCCAACAGGTGCCCCAACAGGCTATTTCCTAACGGGCGCTTGCAAAACGGCTATTACAAATAACCTAAGAAGAGGAGGTGCCACGATGGAATTATACGTTGGGATGGATTTACATTCAAGGAATACTTATTTTGACATTTTGAATGAGGAATTTAAGCGAGTTTTCAAGAAAAGGGTAAACAATGATCTTCCACTAATTTTGAACACCTTGGAACCATTTAAGGATGAAGTTAAGGGAATCGTACTGGGGCGTATTTAACCGGGCAAGGTTTCAACATATTGTACGTAGTAAAAAAGATATTGGATGGAATAAAGAAGGTTTTTTCTATCACTTAAACCGACCTGCCAGCAGGCAGGTCGGTTTAAGACGAAGCTTTCTTAGTGCCGTGCAGTAACATAAAACGAAACGTAATCCTGTAGATTATCACATAACCGTATACTTTGGTCCTCCACCCCCTTCAGGCGGTACCCATACAATATTCTCAAATGGGTCTTTTACATCACAGGTCTTACAATGGAGACAATTTGAGAAGTTGATCTTCATAGTCGGTTCACCTGTCTCCTCATTGACCTCCATCTCATAGACATTCGCTGGGCAAAACCTCACGCAAGGGGCCTTATATAACGGCCAACACTTCTTATAGCATACATCCAGATCCAGTATCTTTAAATGCGAGGGTTGCTGCTCTTCGTGTGTTGAACCTGAATAGTAAACATCTGTTTCCTTATCAAAGACCTTCTCTCCATCGAACTTGATCAATCCTCTTTGTTCATCCGTAGGAGAATCAGTGCCATACACTTCCTTAACCGTCTTTTGGTGCGTATAGTCCGCATTAGCTTTCAAACGATCCTTCAGGATCCTGCCACCCAGCACATACTGCAATCCTGCCTTGAACATCCCCCACCAAAGACCATTTTCAAATGCCTGGTGAAAATTACGTATTTTTTTGAGCTCCTTGCCCGAATCTGAAGCGTATAGTGACTGCTCGTACTGGCTGAGCTGTGCTTCGGAAAAATCATTCTTCAGTAGGGCCTCAAAGATGGTTTCAGCTGCCAGCATTCCTGATTGCATGGCCACATGAATGCCCTTAATCTTCTGGCTGATAAACAGACTTGCCGAATCTCCCACAATAACACCACCATCAAAGGCAAGCTTTGGAATCGAAAAATATCCCCCAACCGGCGCCGTCTTTGCGCCATACTGACTGATTTTTCCGTCTTTCAATAATTCAGCCATATAAGGATGTGACTTGTATTTCTGGAATTCCAGATGAGCATCGAGATAAGGGTCAGAGGAATCAAGACCGACCAAAAGCCCAATCGCCACCATATTATTTGCCATGCCGTAGACAAATCCACCGCCATATGTATCGCTCTTTAGCGGGTATCCCATGGTATGTATTACCTGCCCTGGCTTCATGTTACCTTCAGGGACTTCCCATACTTCTTTTACACCAACAACATATGTCTGTGGATTCTTTCCATCATCCAGATTGAATTTTTTTATGAGGGTCTTTGCAAGACTTCCCCTTGTACCTTCACCAAACACCGTAACCTTACCCTGAAGATCTATGCCGGGCTCATAGTTACCTTTCTTATTACCCTCGGCGTCAATCCCCTTATCACCAGTCCTGACACCTATCACGCGATCTCCATCATACAGGATTTCGGTACCGGCAAAACCGGGAAAGATGTCTACGCCGTTTGCCTCAACTATTTCTGCCAACCATTCAGTCAGCTTGGATAGAGAGACGATATAATTGCCATGGTTGTCAAGGGGCGGAGGAGTTATGGGTGACTTGATCTTCCCGTTTTTCGTTAAAAGACAAACTTCTTCTCCGGTCACCTCGCTATCCAGAGGAGCCCCCTTTTCAAGGAAATCAGGGATGAGTTCCTTTAAGGCAACGGGATCCATTACTGCCCCCGAGAGGTTATGGGACCCCAAAAAGGAAGATTTCTCAAGCACGGCTATCATTAGCTCGTCCAGTTTTTGTCCTTCCCCTTCTTTTTCAACCTTCTGATTGTGAGTCTTCACCAGATTTGTAAGATGAAGTGCCCCGGAAAGAGAGGCTACACCTCCTCCCACAAAAAGCACATCAACTTCCATTACATCTCTTTCTTCCTCTCCCATCGATTAATCCTCCTTATGTTTTTTTAACGGAACCTCGCCTCGAACAAAATCATTGAATCACCCCTGGCCACACCCGGATGTCAGGTTTTTGCTGATTGTTTTTCAAAGAACCGCAGCTTGACTCGAACGGTTCCAGAAAACATTGTTACCTTATATCACGTTAAAGATGCCGGATCAATATCAATATTTGCATCAGCAATTCTAATTTTGATGGTCTCGTAAAATATCTCCCAGGTACTCAGGTTCAAAGGGGCAGAGGCACAAAGTTACAATGACAGGACAGCAGCAAAGAACCCATATTGACTAAACAGGGTTATAAGACATATAAATGATATAGACCTGGACCACAAGACACGAATATGAAAGCCGGTTCTTTCTCGATGACTTTTACACAAAGGCAGCCTTGAAATGAAACTAACCATATTAGGATCAGGTACTGGCATTCCGTTAATTTATAGGGCATCCCCTTCGCTTGCTTTAATAACGGACAGCGGTCCTGTGCTTTTTGACTTCGGCCCGGGAATCCTGCGCCAATTGACAAGGGCGGGTCTGAACCATGAAAGGATCGCGCGGATATTTCTCACACATTTCCATCCGGATCATACAGCAGATCTGATCCACTTCTTATTTGCAACAAGAAACCCGTCAATACTAAAAAGGAGGATCCCTTTTGTAATCACAGGGCCGACCGGCCTCACGGAATTCATAAATCGTCTTCAACAGGCATTCAGTAATTGGTTGATACTCCCCCCGGAGATCATGAGCCTCGAAGAACTTGATGTGCAGAAAAAGGTGGTCAGGAATTACGAAACCTTCAAGATAACTGCCGGCCCAACAAGGCATACACCCCACAGCATTGCCTATCGTATAGAAGACGCATCTGGAAAGATTGCGGTCTATTCAGGAGATACGGGTTTCTGTGAGGAAATTGTTGACCTGGCCAGAGGAGCGCACGTTTTAATCCTGGAGTGTTCCTTTCCCGACGGACAGGAAACTGATGGACACCTTACACCCTCTCAGGCAGGAAAAATTGCCGCTCTATCCGGGGTTAATCGTTTGGTCCTAACGCATTTTTATCCCGAATGTCTGGCGACTGATATTGCGGCCCAATGCCGAAAATCATACGGGGGAGAACTCTCACTCGGCAGTGATCTGATGAGCATTCATATATAGGAATAAAGGTGTCAGGACTTGACACCTTTATTCTGAACCGTTACTTGGTTTTCATGGAGAGTTGTTTCAGGATTTTCTCCAGCTTTGCCAGTTCCTCTCCATAGCCGGCCCAGTTCTCCTGGCGTAGATAGGTTTTCGCTTTATTGTAGTGATCCAGGGCCAGGACACCGAGATTAGAAGACTTGAGCGTCTCGATAGCCGCCGGTACGGCCAACTCCTCAGGCGAGATCTCTCCCCCTAAGACACTGCTCAAGGCCTTGTCAAGGGTTTCTTCCATGGCGATGCGGTTCGAAAATGCTATAATAACTCTTTTCAGTTCAGGCAGTGCCACAGAGATAGTGCGAGCGGGCGAAGATGCTCCCTGTCTTGCCCCTGGTTTTCCAAGGCCCCTTGCTTGAGGTGCTCCTGTTGAGGTTGCTGCGCTTTCTTCCTGTCTTGCCTGCAAGTAGATGGGCTCCACGTAAATAAAAGAGTCATGCAGGGGAATGGCCAAAAGATTTCCCCTGATGACCCTGGAGCCTCTCTGATCCCACAGGCTCAACTTCCGGGAAATCTCAGTCTGCTGGTCCACCCTTGCCTCTATCTGCATGGGTCCATAGACCAGTTTCTCCTTTGGCAGGTTATAAACAATAAGACGCCCATAGTTCGGCAGGTCGCTTCTCGCTGCCAACCACCCGATCATATTGTCTTTCTCGGAAGGGGTGTAAGGGATCATAAGAAGAAACTCCTCTTTTTCGCCTTCGGGTAGTTTGATAATGATATAATAGGGCTCCATCTTCTGCCTGGTATCCCCGTACAGTTCGTCAGGAAGTTGCCAGAGGTCTTCCTGGTTGTAGAAGACCTGGGGGTCCTGCATGTGATAATTTGCGTAAGTGGCCGCCTGGATATTGAAGAGGTCCTTGGGATAACGGATATGTTTTTGCAAGTCCTCGGGCATTTCCGTGAAGGGCTTGAACAGGTCAGGAAATATACCCGCGTAGACCTTGGCAATGGGGTCCTCTTCATCAATCAGGTAAAAGCAGACATCCCCGTTGTAGGTGTCAACCGTGACCTTAACTGAATTACGGACGTAGTTGAGCAGCGCATCTTTGAAGGGGCCATGGGATCTAACAGAGTAAGGATACATATCCGTGGTGGTGTAGGCGTCAAGCATCCAGTAGAGCTTTCCCCCGGAGAGAACAAGGTATGGATCCCGGTCATACCCTAAGAAAGGGGCCAGGGTCTTTGCCCGCTTACGAATCGTACGGTTATACATGATCCTGCTCTTCGGGGTCAGATATTCGGTAAAGAGTATCTGGGAATCCAAAAATTCAATGGCATACAGGACCCTTCTGATAAATGAGTTAATCGGCACGCCCCCCTTACCCTCGTAAACGGTATATACGTTGCTGTCCCCCTTGGGATAATCAAATTCCTTGGTCTTGGTGTTTACCAGGACATATTGATTGGTCTTTTCCCCGTAGTAGATCTCGGGCCGGTCTATTTTCAGCCCCACATCTGAGACTGGCGGGACGTCTTTGATGAACAGACGTGGGAGCCCCTCACTGGTTACTTCATTGACCGGGCTTGCGGCAAGGCCGTAGCCATGGGTATAGGTGAGATGCCTGTTCACCCAGGTGTTGGCCTGGCGGGGAAGTTGATTGACCACCATCTCCCTTGCCGCCAACATGAGCTGTCGGTACTGGTCATTAATCCGATAACGGTCCACGTCCACATTATTAAAATCGTAGTATAGCCGTATGGCCTGAATCTGCCTGTAGGTCTGAAGCAAAGGACGTTCGTCCCAGACCCGAATGTTTTGAATAGTTGCTCTCTCTTTTTTCACCTCTTCCAGACTCAGTTTGTCATTAACCTCAAAGCTGACTTCTTTTATCTTGTTCAGATTATAGGCCTTGCGGGTGAAGTCAATATTATAGCCGATGTATTCGGATTCTTTGGCTAATTCATTGGGTTTCACCACAATCTTCTGTATGACCAATGGGAGTATGGTGGCAAAAACCAGTATCGACCCCACCCAGACTGCTCCGCTTACCAGGATGAGTTTTGTTCGTGGTTTGAAGGCGTTAACAAAAAGGAGAACAGCAAAGGCAAGGGATATAAAGATCAAGAGCCTGAAGACCCAGATCTTGATGTGCACATCTGTATAGCTGGCGCCAAAGGCGGGACCCAGGGTGGAATAAAGAAGGCCATAGATTTTCAGTTGATAACCCCAGGCCAAGAGTAGGACAATAATCCCCCCGAGGAAGATGAGGTGCTTTTTGACCATAGGCGCAACTGTGATTTTTGGCAGAGAGGGTGGCCCCCCTTCCACTTGGACTATTTCGCCGGTTACCTGGAGAGCTCCGTTCTTAAGGTACCAGATGATGGTCAGCCCACCGGCCAAGACGAAAAGTATCAGCAAACCGCTCCGGATAAAGTCGTAAAAGGGAAGGCCGAAGACGTAAAAACCGATGTCCCTGTTGAAAATTGGATCCGTGCTCCCAAAGGGTTGCCAGTACAGATAGCGAAGGACCATGTTCCATTTATCAGATGCCGCAGATGCAATAACGAAGCTGGCTATCAGGATAAAGGCGACGAAGAAGAGATTGAGTGTATTGGCGGAAAGGCCGACCTGCGAAGCAAAACTGCCTTCATCCTTATCGGACCCTGGACCCGCCCCCGGGCTAAGTCGTTTGGCTATATAGAGGTTAATGGTTATGATAAGGATCAGGAACGACCAAACCACAAAACCAAACCCGAATCTGGCCGACAGCATGGTCCAGAAGACAGGGGAAAAGCCTAAGTTCTTAAACCACAGCCAATCCGGATAAATGGAAACAATTGAAAAGAGCAAAAGAAGAATGAGAAGCCCGCATCCGATCAACAATTTTATTTTCATAATTCAGTCTCCGTTATGACGTTGGTGAACAATTTATATGAAAGTGCCTAAAGCCAAGGATTTCAACTAATTACATTAAAATTGTGCCCACCCCGTGCTTTCATGCTTCGTTGTGCCCTTTGGGACATGGCCGTTACTTCCTGCCTACTGGTTAAAAATGTCAAGACCTGACACCTTTTTCCGTTTTTACCTTTACCAAAAAAATAAAAGTTATTGAATCACGCTCTGAAACATCTTTAAAAACCGTTCAGGGCCAATGATCAGTTTAACTGTACTAAGAGAACCCAATATCGTTCCGAGAACCCCCGGCGCCATGACACTCTGGCCTGAAAGGAATAATCCCTTTACAGATGTGCGATTCAGTAATGCCGTTGCAAGAAGTTGGCTGGAAGAACGAAGAACACCGTAGGCCGAACCTCCAGGACTGTTTACCCAGTCCCGGATGGTAAGAGGCGTATAAGTATCAAACAGGTTTACACCTTGCAATAATCCAAATATCTCCTCCGATTCACGGATTAATCGCCAGGCTCTCTTTTCTTTTTCACCTGAATAATCCCTGCCCCGACGGCCGGTCATGGTGTGCTCCCATTTCTGCCAATGTTCGGATTCACCTGATGTCAGTATGGTAAGCAAATTTGTCCCGGGCTGCTCACTTTCTCTTAATTGATAATATTTCAGATCAAATATATCTCCATTCTTATCCGTATGAATTTTAAAGATATTGTAGGGTATCTCTTCATGAGATAAGGCATCGACTCCGACTTGTACGGAGAACATTCCATCAGTGTCAGTCAGTTGTGATATGCGGTTTCGATATGAGGGTTTTACAGCGTCATACGGCAGCATATTGAGAACGACTTTCGGGTGTACAGCGCCGATGACGACCGGAGATCTCAAGACCGTCCCCGATTTCAATTGAACGCCTTCAACAATGCGGGAATTCACGAGGATTTTTTCTACTCCATCGCCTTGAATGATTTTGCCCCCGAGTGATTTAAGGCGTTCAGCAAAGGCATTTGTCATCTCCGCACCACTGCATTTTAGCCTCCAGGATGAGAACAGGTAAGTGGCAAGCACCATATCGTGATAATAAACAGGGCACGATTCCGGGGGGACTCCCATCCAGCAACAAGGGACACCGAGAACCGCCCGGAGACCAGGTGAGCATTTCAATTCAGCGAGGGTTTCTCCAAGCGGATTCACACCATCCAGCATTAAGAAATCACTTTGCGTTGAAAACAGGAAATCAAGGGTGTGCATCTTTTCGCTATTTTCCCTTAATGTTTTCATTATCGCAGTGATCTGCCGCTGTTCGCCTGGAAAACCATTTCTCAGATTTTCTTCATAGGCGTCAAGCCCCTCTGGAAGATCAAAAGTGAAGTCCTCGAAGATATACCTGTCGATTACCCCGTTAATCCCCATTCTCTCAACCGGAATTTCAGAGGAAACTCCCAAACAATCGAATAATCTTCGCAAGACCTGCCCATCATCCAGCGATCCTAAATAATGTATCCCGACAGCACATTCTATGCCATTGCGGGTGTAGCCGCGCATTAAACCTCCAGCCAAAGGATTCTTCTCTATTACAGTTGCCTGGAATCCAAGTTGAGCAAGAAATATGGCTGTAGAAAGGCCACCGATGCCGGAGCCTATGATCAGGACATTTTTTGAAGCGGATATGTCGGTTATCATAAATTACGTCTCGGAAATTCTACCGGGTTGAAGGTCTTAATACCTTTACTCTTTTATTTCCTTTGAAAGCAACTGATATCTGCGGGCCCCTCTTTCATTTCCCAGAGCAGAGTATATTTCTATAATCTTCCGGTAATAATGGTCCTTGTTGTCCGGGTCTTCATGGACCAGTGACAGGTGGATAGGCTGAAGGCTGTTAGGAAAAAGTGGAAATACGGCGCATTTTCCATAAGAGTCTCAGTTTACGACTTCCGGATATCTCCGTGCTTTACTCGTAAAGACCCGCCAGTTGATTAAATCCGTCGATGCTCATGGTTTCTTCCCTGCATCAGCCACCAGCTTCCGGCCTAGATCGGTTAATCTGTATTTCTGTGAGCGGCTGGTGGGCTTTTCTGGAATAGTCATCTCGATCAGACCTTCTTGGAGTGCAGGCTTCAGGTAGAGCATTCGGAAATTCTTTCGTGCACTCAGGCCCAATTCAGCCTGCAAACGCTCACGATTCATCTCTCCATCAAGCACCCTTATTAATTGCACGACTTGGGGTGTGACTTGTGGTGTGACTTGGGGTGTAGCGGATGTTTTCACCGGCGTTTCCACTACCACAGCATCCTTATGCACCGGCAGGCGGATCAGAAAATAGCTGCGATCGTCGTCCGTTTCAAACTCGGGTGCCGGAGAACCGTTCTCTTTAATCACCTTCAGGATCTTTGATATCCCGGTCGAACGCCCCTCTGTAAGATCCAGCTCTTTTAGGAACTCGCCGATTCGACGATTGCGACACGAAGAAAAGGAGAAATGGTGACGCGCCATCTTGGATCAGTTTTTCAACATACTGTAGCTGCATTGGATTTGCTCCGATAAAAAATTTTTACCCCTTCCCTGAAACGCTCTGTTTTCATCTGTAATTTCTGCCTGTTAAATGAGT
>JAYEIR010000057.1:2488-4931 GCA_034660135.1 Thermodesulfobacteriota bacterium | reverse complement strand
GAATACACAGACAGCAGAGATACCACAACCGGATATTGAACAACCGGATATCGACATAGAGAGCATTAATATTGTTGACTATATCGATAATCTGACCGTGCTGGCGGAGATGGGGACACAAGTCTGCGAGGGGTGCGATATAGACGAGGAGTCCAGGGCGGGCTGGAAAAAAGCACAAGAGAAAACGCTGGAATTACTCCAGAACCTCACAGATAAGACGTGGGCAGGCGAGACAGTCTCAAACGTGAAATACCCTGCTCTGATGACGGCATGTGTCCAGTTTGCAGCCAGAGCATATCCCAATATCATTAAAGGGACAGACATCGTCAAAGCTAAAATTGTAGGAGAAGAGATCGAAGTCCCGCCTGAATTTGAAGGCCAGGTTATCACGAAACAACAGAGGGGCGAAAACGTAGCCAAACACATGTCTTGGCAGCTTACTGAACAGATGGGGACCTGGGAAGAGGACACGGATCAGCTTCTGGTCAGCCTGCCAGCGTTAGGGTGCATGTTTCGCAAGACATATTATGACACAGCAGAGCGACATAATGTTTCAGAGCTGGTATTCCCCTCCGACCTGGTGATCAATTACAATGCTTCTACCATCGAGGACACTCCCCGTATTACCCAAATCATCGAATTGACACCGAATCAGATCGAGGAACGAGTTAGAGCCGGGATATTTCGAAAGGTTGAGTTTGGCGAACCCATAGCTGAGGATACAGGGTACGACCAAGACACGCCTCACACCTTCTTAGAGCAACACAGATGGTGGGATCTGGACGAGGACGGGTATCAGGAGCCTTATGTTATTACAGTGCACAGAGATACCCAACAGGTGGTCAGGATCACAGCTCGGTATGGCCCCGAGGACGTTGAATTTGATCAAAAAGGTGACATATTAAAGATCAACCCTACCCATTACTATACTAAATACCAATTCATGCCAGCCTTTGACGGATCGTTCTATGGGGTGGGGTTTGGCTACCTGATAAGCGACATCAATTCTACGGTAAATACAACCATTAACCAAATGCTTGATGCCGGATCACTATCTAACCGACAAGCGGGTTTTCTAAGTACCGGCATACAGTTAGGCCGAAACTCGTCAATGAAATTCAAACAGGGCGAGTGGAAAAAAGTCGAGGTTACTGGAGGGGATTTACGAAAAGGAATTGTCCCATTGCCTGTTAATCCACCGTCACCAGTGCTATTCGAGTTACTGTCGTTAATGATAGACGCCACGAAAGAAGTAACCAGCACAGCTAATATCCTAACGGGTGAGCAACCGGCAGCTAATGTTCCCGCCACGACTACGCTTGCAATGATAGAGCAAGGTCTCAAAGTATTTTCAAGCATTTACCTTCGCATTAAACGATCCCTTACTTCTGAGTTTGCTAAGCTACGCCGACTCAATGAGATGTACTTGCCGATGGAATATGAAGAGGTCTTAGATACCCCTCAAGCGACTGCTGCGGACTACCTTAGCGGTGACTATGATATAGTGCCTGTGTCTGATGAGGCCGACCTGACGGATGTTCAGAGGATGCTGAAAGCCCAGAGCCTGTTAGAGCTATCCGGGCGTGGGTTGAATGACATCGAAATTCTCAAAAGGTATTTAGAAGCCCTACAAGTACCTGATATCGAAGAGCTTATACCGGACGAGCCACCGCCTGACCCACAGTTAGAGATGGAGGCACGCAAGATCGAGCAAAAGGATCAAGAGTTGAGTTTAGAAGAGCGCAAGGTGCAAATAACAGAGGCTGAGAGCGTTGAGAAGATGATCAAGGTCCGGGCTGAGGCCGTCCGGGCACTGGCTGATGCCGAGGCGAAAGAGGCAGGGCCTCAAATGGAGCAGTACACACAGCAAATTGATGAGTTAAAATATGCAATAGATGTTCAAGCGAAGGTTTTGGACAACATTAGCCAGAAAAACAGTGCGCCGGAAGGTGCAGCATATAGCCAAACAGGAATATAGGTCTGCAAATAGCGGGGTTTTAACAGACCTGCATCCCAAAAAAGGAATATAGGCAGCATGGAGCGGGAGATCGCAAAGGGGATAAGATGCTAACACAAGAAACATACAACGAGTGGAAAGGCCATCCGGCAACAAAGGAAGTTTTCGGGGAGCTGGCAAAGATAAAGATTAACTTAATGACGGCGTTAAGCCAGGGGCAGACACTATCTGGTGACGCATCTGAGACCCAGAGGGACACGGCAATGATAATCGGCCAGATCCAAGGTATTAACCAGGTTCTACATATCACATTCGAGGGCGAATGAACGACAAAATAGTGAATAACTTATTCAAAGAACTCGAAAAAAGGTTTATCCTGTGGGTTCAGTCTAAGCCGACCGGACAGTTTAAGGTTGAAGTGAATGTCAACGAAGGCGGCGTGAGGGGAAAGCCGAAGGTGGGAGTGTATGAGGATGTCGAGTGTTA
>JAYEIR010000057.1:0-2388 GCA_034660135.1 Thermodesulfobacteriota bacterium | reverse complement strand
AAAAGACTTGACAAACTAAAAAACACCTTTGATAATGAATTTAACATAGTTCAACCGGATACAGAAAAGCTCCCTCTGGGGATACTCTTAGCCCGGATCATGTGGCAAAACGCCACGAGGTTCGGGTTTTTTTATATAGGCAGCCTGAAGAGGCGAAAATAAATCTATCCCGCCTGTGAGCATTGCAGCCAACAGACGGGTAAACTTAGTCAAAATGAGGAGGAATTATGATACGTCCAGCGGGACACAGAGTAGTTGTACTACCAGAGGTAATCCCTGAAAAGACAGACGGGGGTATTTACAGACCACCTACTAATGTTGACCGTGAACAGTTAGCGGTCATCAAAGGTAAGATCATCGAGATTGGCCCGACTGCCTGGATGGATTTCAGTGATGGGCAGCCATGGGCTAAAGTTGGTGATGAGGTCGTGTTCTCCAAATATGGAGGCCTGATAGTAGACGACGAGGGTATACAGTACAGGGTGCTAAACGATGAGGATATTGTGGCAATAATAGGAGGCTGACATGGTAGATCCCAAAAAAGAGGAGACAGAAGGGCTTGAAGTAGAAACTGAAGAAGAACCTGAAGTAAACGAAGTTGAACAAATTGCCCTCGACATGGGCTGGAAGTCAGAAGACGAGTACGAAGGGGACGACGATGACTTTGTAGATGCAGAGACCTATATCCGGCGTGGCGGTGATATTCAAGAGACCATGCGTAAACATATCAAAGAGCAAAAGAAGAAACTTGCTGATATGGATATAGGGCTGAGGGACATTAAAGACCATAACGAACGTGTCTATAAAGCAGAAGTCACTAAACTCAAGAAGGAGATTGAGGGGCTGAAAGAGAAAAAACGGGAGGCCATCGAAGAAGGCGATGCTGATTTAGTAGAGTCGATTGATACGCAGATCGACGAAATTGAAGGCGGCATGGTTGAACCGGCCCAGAAAATGACCCCGAATCCCGAATTTGAAGAATGGATCAAAAAGAACACATGGTACAGGGATGACCCGGAAATGGCCGATTATGCCGATGCTCGATCAGAGATATACAAAGGAGCGCCATACAGCCGGATACTCAAAAAGGTCGAAAAAGATGTGAAAGATATGTTTGAAGATAAGTTCCCAGGCGGGAAAAAACCAGGTGCGACAAGTGTTGAGAAAACCACAAGAAGGAAAGGGAAGGTTAAACACACCAAGTCTGACCTGAATGATGAGCAGCGAGCAGTGATGAAAAGGTTTGTTGCTCAAGGAATTATGTCCGAAGCGGACTACATTAATGATCTATCAGAAATGGGCGAAATAGGAGGATAGTGTGGAAAAGAAAATAGATGGTCGGACAAAACAGGCACGAGCAGACAGGCCGGTCAGAGTGCCCATCGGAACTCGAAACAAGCTAAGATATCCCGAAAGAAAAGGGTATGTCAGGCGAGTGGTTAGTGATGCGGACGACCGGATTGAAATGTTCCAGAATGCTGGATGGAAGGTTGTGGAAGGCAAAGACCCTGGTGGAGACCCAGGGGTTGGTGACGCCTCACAACTCACCATGACGACATCAAAGCCCGTAGGTGGCGGTATAACAGGGGTTCTCATGGAGATACCAGAGAGCTTCTACGAGGAAGACCAAGCGGTAAAGCAAAAAAGGATAGACCGAATTGAAGACTCAATGCGTGGGGACGGCAAGACCGAAGGCCAGTACGGTAAGGTCGAAATAGCCTGACCACGATAGGAGAATAACATGGCTAATACAGATAAACCTATGGGGATGAAACCCATAAGCCACATCAATGGCAGTCCCTGGAACGGTATGTTTCGTATGTACTACAAAGCTGCCGGTCTTAGTGAAGCTATATTTGTGGGATCTCCAGTTAAGTCTGCTGGATCAGCGGACAGCACTGGTAAGTATCCCACCATACAGCTTGCAGGGACAGATCCAATCAGGGGTGTGGTAATCGGGTTCGCAAAAACACCGTATGGTGTATTCGATGCGACCGACCTTGATCTTAAATATAGTCCGAGCGACACAGCTCATTACGTGGCTGTTGTGGATGATCCGAGCGTGATCTTTGAAATGCAGGAAGACAGCTCTACCGCACTCACTGTTACGGAAATCGGACTGAACGCTTCACCTACAACCGAATCAGGAAGCACTACGACAGGTCTTTCATCTGTTGAAATTGACTGCTCAACTGAAAATACTACCTCAACGCTGAGCCTCAAGATTCTGCGATTGTTAGACCGTGAAGACAACGAGCTTGGTGACTATGCCAAGTTTGAAGTTCTAATTAATAGCCACGAACTCGGTCAGGGCCTTGGGTCCACGGGTGTATAGGAGGGCATCATGGGAGTTATAACTACAAGTAGTTTTGCAAAAGCCCTTTGGCC
>JAYEIR010000056.1:0-5014 GCA_034660135.1 Thermodesulfobacteriota bacterium | reverse complement strand
TGGTCTATCTCCATCGGTACAACGAAGGAACATTATCCCGCATGCGGACCGAATACGTAATCCCATTGCAGGGGAAGATTTCTGCCCGGATCGAACAATTATCAGGGGACATCAGAGCCGCCACCTCCACGGCCCACCGCAAGAAATTAGAGAGGGAAAAGGATAAGCTCAGCAAACAGCAGGTCGAACTTCAGGCCTTTGATGAAAAACTGCGTCACTATGCTGACCAGCGGATCAGTCTTGATCTGGATGACGGGGTTAAGGTAAACTACGGAAAATTCGGAGATCTGTTGGCGGAGGTGCAGGCGGTTACCGGAAAAAAGTGACCACGAATCACACGAATAGCACGAATGAGAGAAAAGCCATCACTTCCCTGGTTCAACTGCTGAATGTCTTGAAATCATTCTGGCCGTAAGGCGGGTAAATAAATGACAGCCAAAATTAAGCAAATTCTCACCAGTCCGGAAGGCAAGACACAGGAGTTTAAGCGGGATCTGTCATCTCCCCGGCCGGTGCTCAAGACATTGGTTGCCTTTGCGAATACTGCGGGCGGGCGTTTGATCGTTGGGGTGGATGATGACCGGAGGGTTGTTGGTGTTGCGGATCCACTGGATGAGGAAGAGCGGATATGTAGCCTGATTGCCGACTCCATTGCCCCGCGTCTCGTGCCCAATGTGGAATTGATGACGGTTGAAGACAAGACCGTGCTGCTGGTTGAGGTCTTTCTCAGCGGATTGCGACCCCATTACCTGAAGGCAGAAGGGCCTGAAAACGGGGTTTATGTCAGGTTAGGCTCAACCAATCGACAAGCAGACCGGGAGTTGATTGCCGAATTGCGCCGTACGGCTGAAGGGATTGCTTTTGACGAGCTTCCCATGGCGGAGTTGTCCGCCGATGATCTAGATCTGGTGTCAATGAAATCCCTGCTTAACCAGGATCGCAAACTGGGTGAAGAGGAACTGATTACCTTGAAATTGCTGACCCATGAACAGGGGCGGCTCGTGCCCACCAAAGGCGCGGTATTGTTGTTTGGAAAAGATCGAATACGCTATTTTCCCGATGCCTGGATCCAGTGCGGACGGTTTATGGGACAGGATAAGGCGGAAATCTTTGACCATATCGAACTGTACGACCATCTGCCCCAGGCAGTGGAAAGCATCATGCTGTTCCTCAAAAAGCACGCCATGCGCGGCGCCGATTTTTCAGAAATACGGCGTAAAGATGTCTGGAGTATTCCCCTTGGCATTCTGCGCGAGGTGGTTATCAACGCCCTGGTTCACGCAGACTACTCCCAGCGCGGCGCCCCCACCCGCGTCGCTTTCTTTGATGACCGCATCGAGGTTGAGAATCCCGGCATTCTCCTCCCCGGCATGACCATCGAGGATATGAAACAGGGGGTCTCCAAGATCCGCAATTTGGTTATTGCCCGGGTGTTTCGGGAGCTGGGCTTGATTGAACAGTGGGGAAGTGGAGTCCGCCGCATATTTAAGGAAGCTGAAGAACTGCGCCTGCCCGATCTGCAAATTGTTGAAATCGGCATGAGGATGCGGTTTATTGTGCCGTTGGCTGAACCGAATAAGATTAAGTCAAATGCGAAACAAACCGTGGGGGACCATGCCTTTCCGCCAAAGTCCGGAGAAAGCCTCGCCATTGGACCGACCCAGTCGCCGACCCAGTCGCCGACCCAGTCGGATGATCCTGTTATCCGGCTTATCAAGATGCTGCTCCAAGGCCCGCTTTCATCGGGCGAGCTGCGCAAACAATTAAACCTGAAACATCGGCCAACCTTCAGAAAAAACTACCTGCATCCTGCTCTGAAGGAGGGATGTATCGAAATGACCATTCCGGAAAAGGCAAACAGCCGTTTGCAGAAATACCGCCTGACCCCGAAGGGCAAAGCCGTCATTGATGCAAAAACCTCAGAAGGCACGGATGGGAAAGAAAAGAAAAGCAGTAACCACGAATCACACGAATTGAACGAATAAGAAAAAAGGGGTTGTGTAGGGTAAAAATTGATGTGATGTAAGCGGGTTATGTCACTAAGAGAGGTTGAGCGGAGATTTGCAAAACCCAAAAAAATCATTCGTGTTATTCGTGTTATTCGTGGTTAAAAATGGAGGTGTGTGTGGAAATAGTCTTAAAGGAGGAGAGCTATAAGATTGTGGGAGCCTGCTTTGAGGTCTACAACACCATGGGTTGCGGATTTCTTGAAGCAGTGTATCAGGAGTGTTTGGGAATTGAGTTTTCAAAGCAAACGATACCGTTCAAAGCCCAAATTCCGCTCGAATTATGTTACAAAGAGCAGGTGCTTCAACAAAAATACATTCCCGATTTTATCTGTTTTGATAAGGTGATTGTTGAAATAAAGGCGGTCAAGGAGCTTTGTGATGAACACCGTGCACAAGTTCACAACTACCTGAAGGCTACAGGTTATAGACTTGGTTTGCTGGTGAATTTCGGTCAGCACCCAAAGCTGCAATATGAGCGGATTGTTTACTGAAGGGAACCACGAATCACACGAATAGCACGAATAGGGAAGAGGGGGTCGGGCATGGTGAGGGTTATTTTGAGGTAAGGAATCTATGTAATTATGGGAGATTGATCTGGGGTCTGCAACGAGATAAAACCATTCGTGTTATTCGTGCTATTCGTGGTCAAAAATGGAGGCAGGCGTGGTGGAAATTATTTTAAAAGAGGAGAACGATAAAATGGAAACATTAAGGGAAGAAGCGATAAATGTGATTTCCAAACTGCCTGATTCTGCAAGTATTGATGACATCATGTATCGGTTGTACGTTATTGATAAAGTGAGAAAAGGCAGAGAGGCTATCAAACAGGGAGATAGCATTTCTATTAAAGAATTAAAAGGGGAAATGGAATCATGGTAGAATGGTCAGGCCCTGCCAAAAGGGATCTAAAACAGATACACGACTATATTGCCCAGGACTCCAAATATTATGCGAAGAAAGTTGTCCAGAATATAGCTGACAAATCTGAAACTCTTGAACCCTTTCCCAAAGCCGGCAGGATGGTACCTGAAATAAATGATCCCAATGTCAGGGAAATATTCGTTTATTCATATCGACTTATTTATGAAGTTAGACCCAACAGGGTGGAAATCCTTGCAATCGTACACGGAAGGCGAGACTTCTCGAATGCCAATTTGGATATGCTGAAAAATCCGAGATAACCTGCGGTTTGGATGACCTATAAATATTTATAGGTCATTTTTGCAGGCTTAAAATGAATTATAGGTCTGGTTAGCTCTTTTTAAGGGCAGGAAAATGGAAATGCGGATTACTGCCAGACTATCGCTGGAAGCAAGAGCCTGACCCATCTCTTATCCGTGCCATCCGTGTAATCCGTGGTCAAACTTTTTCACATTCGTGTAATTTGTGTAATTCGTGGTTAAAGAAATGGATAATACACAGATCGAAAAAGCCCTAACCCGCCTGTTTGACGAAGAAGGGCACAGGATCGTCTTCTGGAATGACCCGGATCAGGAGTTTGCCATCACCCTTTCCCTGCTCAATCTTCCCGAAGGCGTCAATATCCTCCGACTGGATCAGGTTGGGGCATTTGAAGCAAAAATCCGCTTGGAGCAAGACGATCCCGGGGGGCGCTATCTCGTTTACACACCTGCAGAAGAACCTGACTACGAAGACGACTGGCTGCTCGATATCCGTCTCTACAGCCGCCCCTTCCGTGCCGACAGGGCCTCCATGATATTAGATGAACTGGGGCTGGCCAACCAGCGCCTTCGTGACCACATTGCCGCCCGCCGCAAGTTCTTTGACAGCAAACAGCGTCTTCAGAAGCTCAAACAGATCGTCGCACCCAACGACACGGACATGGATCTGGACCGGAAGATGATCACGGTCGTGGTCAAGGCGGATCAACCCGAGTGGTTCAACATGGTTCGCACTCTCTTCCATGCGTTCACTGTGACCGAGAACGGAGAGGAGATCGATCTGGAGAACCCGCCTGATGCATGGTTACAGGTCGAGAAGTTCGACCTGGACGAACCATTCTGGCGGATGGCCAAGTCATTATTCGGGTACCAGGAGGAGAATCCGACCCTGCGGAATTTTCTGACTCATCTGCTGGTTACGGATTTCTCCCATCACCTCAAAAGGTCTGTGCCTGATTCCCTTGCCCATTTTGTACTGCCCCAATCCGGCAAACCCAATGCCGTGGTCTGCCTGGCCCAGTGGCGGGACAGCAGCAGCAAGGGGGCCAGCTACGACCGGCTGTCCGATCTTGTGGCGGGTATCCTCAAAATCGAAGACCAGCTTTACGGCTTTGAGATCGAGGATTTGTTGGATGTAGTGACCTTCCAGGTCGTTGAAAAGGCAATCGCCAAGGGCCTCCGGGATCGAGTAGTGTCGGGGGCTGACACCATTAACGTTGATGACATTCAAGCAGTCGCTACACATAGGCAGGCAGGTCACTGGGCCTCGGACTTTGTGATGGGCGATCCCCAGGTCCCTCGGGCCGGATTTCACGCCGTCTATGAGGCTCTGATGGCTGCAACAGCGCTTTTCGCCCTCAAAAACGAATACCCGGATGGCTTCGATTACGACACCCCTCAGGCCATGTTTGAAGCCTATGAACAGGAGCTTTTTCGTTTCGATCAACTCTACCGGCACTTTTGCGAGCAGGCCGATATTGCCGAGTCAAAGATCTGGGATATTCTGAAAAAACTCCGGGAAGAGGTGGAAGCCTGTTATGTCAATGGATATATCAACGACCTGTCGGAACGATGGGGAAAATTCGTTGACCCGAAAGGCAGCACGGCACTTCTGTCTTCCTGGCGCCTCGATCATGTGCCCAATCAGCAAAACTTCTATCAGAGGCTTGTGGCCCCGCGCTTGCAGGAGGCAGAGAGGCGCCGGAGCTTTGTCATCATCAGTGATGCCTTCCGGTATGAGGCTGCCGAGGAACTCACTCGAGAACTCAACGGGAAATACCGTTTTGAGGCAAACCTTAGCTCACAACTTGGTGTGCTTCCATC
>JAYEIR010000055.1:0-21794 GCA_034660135.1 Thermodesulfobacteriota bacterium | reverse complement strand
AGCTGCCTTCGGTGCTGACACAGGATGAAGTTCATAACTTGCTTGACCAGTTAACGGGCAGGCAACTGCTCATCGTTCAGCTTCTGTACGGCACGGGAATGAGGCTTATGGAAGTTGCCCGGCTCCGGGTTCAGGACATTGATTTCGGTTTGAATTCCATAGTAGTGAGAGCAGGCAAGGGGGATAAAGACAGGGTGACCATTATGCCCGAAACAGTTAAGGAAAGCCTGAAAGAACATTTGTGCCACGTAATGAAGGTTCATGAAAAGGACATTGAAAAGGGTTATGGTGAGGTATATCTGCCGGAAGCTCTCGACCGCAAATATCCGAACGCAGCCAGAGAATGGCGGTTAGGGGGACGTCCATCAGCAAGCAAATAACTCATTTAACATACAGAAATTACAGACGAAAACAGCGCATTTCATAGGCATGGTGTCATGATGTCGTTGATCCATGCGGAGGTGTAGGATAGTGGATTTCGGTTTCTGCGTGCGGAAAAAGTTACTTTGTCACCTGTTGAATGATCCAAACTTGCGATATGGTATCAGGCCAGCCCCCGGCGGACTATTTTATCCTGCAGGCCCTTCTTTAGGCTCCAGCCGGGTATTCCGAGGCGGAGCCTCTGGTCACGACAAAATTGCAGATCCCGGTGCCATGTTAAATACCTGCCCGGCATATGCCCGCATAGACGGGATGCCCTGCAAATCCCCGGATGCTGGTGCTATGTTTTATCCCGCCGGCCTGTTCCCCGAACAGGTCGAAATCCCTTACGCACCCTAACCAGCACTACGACTATCACACTTGACATTATACCCTATAGGTATTAATCTTTTGTTCATAAATCAACAATATACCCAAAAGGGTATAATATACTGTCATAATTTCAATGAAGTGCCCGAAAGGGTATAATAAATAACCAATAACGTAAACATGGTTCCTGTCGGGTATAGTACAGACGATGACACTGCGTGATTTTGTGAAAGAGCAGCGTAAGATCCACCGATTGACCCAGGCCGATCTGGCCCGCAAAGCCGGAGTAGGGCTGAGGTTCGTCAGGGAGCTGGAACAGGGCAAATCAACCCTGAGAACAGACAAGGTGAATCAGGTGCTTCAATTGTTTGGGAAAACGCTCGGCCCTGTTGACCTGTTGCCAGAAGCTGAATTAAACACAACGAATGAAAAATAGAAGAAACAGCGCCGATGTCTATCTGTGGGACACAAAAGCTGCCCTGCTGGAAAAAAACAATACAAGGTATCGCTTCAGTTACTACAGAGACTATCTGTCTTTGCCGGATGCTCAACCTGTGAGTCTTACCCTTCCTCTGACAGACAAGCCTTATGAAAGTGAGTCTCTTTTCCCTTTTTTCCTCGGTCTCATCCCGGAAGGCTGGTTGCTGGACATTACAAGTCGCACCCTGAAAATAGACCCGGAAAACGTCTTTGACATACTTCTTGCCACCTGTGGAGACTGCATAGGGGCGGTGAAGGTAATCCCTTTAGATGAGGAAAATAGATTGTGAACAATCAATGTCTGTCCTGCCAGACTGCCGAGACTGACCTGAAACTAACGGGTGGCTATCATCCACGATGTTCCCGGAAACTCTTTGGAACTGCAAGCCCCCCGAAAGTGCCTTTCGGCACCCCTGATATTGCAGTTGAGGCGCAAAAGATGGTCGGCAGGATGTCTATTTCCGGTATCCAGCCGAAACTTTCCCTCATCCATGAACGCAAAAACCATCAACTGACTGTGATTGAAATAGGAGGATCTTACATCCTGAAACCTCAGACAGAACGATTTGAGTCGCTTCCGGAAAATGAGAACCTTTGTATGTGTATTGCATCATCCTACGGCATCGCGGTTCCATCCCATGGTCTTATTCCGCTTTCAGACGGCAGACTTGCCTATCTCGTGAAACAATTTGACAGGTTGGAAGACGAATCAAAACTTCAACAGGAGGATTTTCAGCAGCTTCTTCAAACCAATGACAAATATAAGGGATCATACGAGCAAATCGCGAACGTCATCAGAAAATACTCAAACGTTCCCGGTCTCGACCTGGTTGAGCTTTTTGAAAGGGCACTTCTAAATTATGTGGTGGGTAATGGTGACGCGCATTTGAAGAATTTTTCCCTCATTAAAGAGGAGAACATTGGTTATCATCTCTCCCCAGTATATGACCTTGTCAACTCAAGACTTGTACTGCCGGAAGAACGTGAGGAAATGTGCCTCAGTTTACAGGGGAAAAAAAACCGGTTGTCAAGAAAAGATTTCATGAAACTGGCGGAGAATTTCGGACTGACCAACAAACAGTCCGCCAACTCCATGGACCGTTTGAATGACATCAAACCTGTTTTTGAGAATATGATGGAGGAGAGCTTTCTAAATGAGCGTTTAAGGGACAGGTTTCTTGAGATTTACAGGAAGAGAATGGAACGGATTTTTGGATAGGACGGGTAATGTATAATGGATAAATATGAAATTATTATTTACTGGAGTGATGAAGATCAAGTCTTTATTGCTGAAGCTCCAGAGCTTCCTGGTTGTATGGCTCATGGTGATACTCACGAAGCCGCGCTAACCAACATCAAAACAGCAATGGAACTTTGGATGGAAACAGCAAAGGAATTTAATGATCATATTCCTGTTCCACAAGGCCGCCGTCTTGCTTTTGCCTGAACTGTAAAGGGAACAGAATAAGAATACTAAAAGTCAATCCCATAAATCATATTGCAAGCCGGAGACAATCATGGCGAATATCGCAAAAATCTTCATTTTGTTGAGCGCCCTCGCACTTTTCGCCTGCTATCCCTCGTTGAAAAAGCAGGTCCAACGTCCGGAAGATGCTCTCGTACCGGTTCACTTTTTTTCTCCCGCGTTTCATGATGACATGGATCTCGAGTCCCTGGCCCTTGCCATAAAAAGGAATACGGAATACCTGAATCGACTTGATCCGGAAGAGACTTTTCAATACGGACCTCACAGGTTTACCTGCCAGGAAGTCCTGAACAGCCAGAAGGCTCTCTTAGAGATCATGGCAGAAAATCCGGATCCGGATGAATTCAACAAAAAAATCAAGGATCGCTTCAAGATCTACCGCGCTGCCGGCCGTGTGGGGAACACAAACGTGCTCTTTACCGGCTATTTCGAGCCTACTTACGAAGCAAGCACAACAAGAGATCAGACCTTCAAATACCCCGTATATGGAAAACCTGACGATCTGCTGACAATTGACCTGTCCACCTTCAAAAATCGATTCAAAGGCGAGAGAGTTACCGCAAGGCTCGATGGCCGAGAGATTGTGCCATATTATTCCAGGCGAGACATTGATATGGGAAAGGCTCTCGAAGCGCGCGGCCTTGAGATTGCCTGGCTGAAGGACCCGGTGGATGTAGCCTTTCTTCAAATACAGGGTTCGGGCCGGTTGAGATTACCGGATGGTAAGACTATGATGGTAGGCTACATTGCATCCAATGGCCGGCCCTACCGCAGTATTGGCCGATACATACTGGATAAAGGGCTTCTCCCCAAGGAAGAGATGTCCATGCAAGGCATACGCCGGTGTCTGTCGGAACATCCGGAGATGCTACAAGAGATCCTGAACCACAATCCTTCCTATGTATTTTTCCAGGTCCAGGACAATGCCCCTCTCGGCAACCTCAATGTGCCCGTCACTCCAGGAAGATCAGTGGCCCTTGATTCGAAGCTTTTTCCGAAAGGTGCGCTGGGCTTTATCTCTTGCAAAAAGCCGGTTGTAAACGAGCAGGGCGAAATCACAGAATGGAAAACATTTTCCCGTTTTGTCCTGAACCAGGATACAGGGGGGGCAATTAAAGGGGCGGGAAGAGCAGATCTTTTTTGGGGCAGCGGCCCGTATGCCGAAATAGCTGCAGGGCATCTGCAGCATGAAGGAGAGCTATATATCCTGATCAAAAAACCGTAAGTTTTTAGTAACTGGTTCAAAGGGGCAGAGGCACAGAGGCACAAAGTTTAAGGCCTGTTTGGTGTGTCTGGTTGATCTGGCCCTGGTTGAATAGTCTATGAATTCAACAGGGTAAATCTGTCTGGCGCCCTCTGACCTTTGACAACTTTTTACAAATTCATCATCTTTCCGGGTCTGCAATTCCTATCGTAAACTCGTTGCAATACCCAGGAATAAGATTGCTGTACAGTTTCGCTTTTTCTTTGCCTTTGTGCCTATGCCCCTTTGTACCTCCTGAATAGTTACGTTTTCAATAAATTCTGGCAAGATCGGCAATGATCAAGCGAACTCCCTTGTCTTCCTATATAGAAAATTTGGGAAAATCAGCAACGCTCAGGAACAGGCGTGACAAGTGTTGCAAAAGCCCCACCCTGTTTTCTCTCAATTCATCGCTGTCCCTGGTCAGGACTTCCACATTATCAAAGAATTCATCAACCGGCTTTCTGAGGCCTGCCAGAAGGTCCAAGGCATTATAATACTCTCTTTTCTGAACACATTGATACACATTACTTTCTATACGCTTATAGGTATCCCAGAGCTCTGATTCACAAGGTTCCTTAAACATAGAAGGATTTACTTCAAACAGCTTTTCCTGTTTCTTTAGTATATTCGTCACCCTCTTGGAAGAAAGAGCAAGTGCCTGAAACTCGTCTGATTCAGACACAAACCTTTTGAGGTGCTCCATTCGGGGGCGGAGTTGATTTATCTGATCAAACTCCACCGAGATAATGGCCTCAATGAGGTCTGATTCATAACCAGTCCTCAATATCATCTGCCTGTATCGTTCTCTGAAGAAGTCGGTCACCTTCGTAAACACTGCGTCAGTATCAAGCCTGATATGTTCCCTTAGAATCGAGGTGGCCTTTTCAATAAACTCCATCAAAGACAAATCCCATCCCATGTCTTCCATTATACGGATAATTGCAAGTGCATGCCTGCGAAGGGCAAAAGGATCTGCACTCCCTGTGGGTTCAAGCCCGACGGCAAAACACCCCACGATCGTGTCCATCCGGTCGGAAGAACTCACCACTGCCCCGATCTCGGATTTTGGGAGTTCCCCCCCGGCCCTTGTGGGGAGATAGTGTTCATAGATTGCATTACAGACCTCTTCAGGCTGCCCTTCAATTTGCGCATACTCTTTTCCCATAACACCCTGGAGCGATGGGAATTCTGTCACCATATGGGTAACAAGATCGCATTTACACAGCCTTGCAGCAGATCTAACCGCATCTATTTTTGCAGGCATCACCTTTTGGGCCAGGTATTCGGCAAGGAGGGTAAACCTCTCAACCTTATCATAGGAGGTTCCCAGGTCAGCCTGATAGATGACCCCTTTTAGATCTTCAAGTCTATCACCGAGGGGCCGTTTACGGTCCTCCTGAAAGAAAAAATCCGCATCGGAAAGCCTGGCCCTCAGGACACGTTCATGACCTTTTCCGACAACCGACTCATCCGTTGCAACCGTGTTATTGACAGCCACAAAGTTTGGCATGAGTTGTCCCTTGCCATCGTAGACAGCAAAGTACTTCTGATGTTCTTTCATGGGTGTTATCAGGACAGAATCAGGCAGACACAGAAAGGATCTATCAAAGCCACCGCACACAGCCGAAGGATATTCAACAAGATTTGCCACAGTGTTGACAAGTTCCTGGTCCTTAGCAGGGATTCCTCCTGCCGCTTCAGCAGCCTCATTTGCCGCCTTAAGCACCAGCTTCTCTCTTTCCTGATGATCGATTATCACATAGCTTTCCCGCATTTTCTCGAGATAATCCCGGACATTCGACACTTCCTTTATTCCAGGCGCCATAAACCTGTGTCCACGTGTGGTGTTGCCGCTTCTTATACCGGCAACCTCAAAAGAGATCACCTCTCCGTTCAACAGGGCCAGGACCCAGTGAATCGGCCGGGCAAAGGCAAAGCCCACATCCCCCCAGCGCATGGATTTGGGCCAGGGGACATCGGCAATAAGTTTGGGCAGCACCTCTGAAAGGATGTCTTTTGTGGGTCTCCCTTGTATGGTACGCCTGACATATAGATACTCGCCCTTCGGGGTCTCTATACATTCAAGTTTATCAACCTCAATCCTCTGTTTTTTGGCAAAGCCCAGGGCCGCCCTTGTCGGATTGCCCTCTTTGTCGTATGCAACACTCTTTGGAGGACCGGTCAGTTCCTGGACCAGGTCTTTCTGTATCTCAGAAATGGCATTGCCTATGACTACGAGACGTCTCGGGGTTCCAGAGACATACAGGCCTTCCGTCATTTCAATCCGATTTTCTTTCAAACGAGCTTCTACAAGCCCTCTGAGGTCCGCTAACCCCTTCTTGAGATAGCCGGATGGAATCTCCTCTGTTCCAATTTCTAAAAGCAATTCTGCAGACATCTATTTATCCTGTCTCGGTTTTGGTCACAGTGTCGGTTGCGTCAAGAGGAAGGTATTCAAGACTCTCAACTCGTGCTCTTTTGCAATTGTCCACTGAGAACTGACGATAGTGGATAGCCCAGATCTTCTCTCTGGGCCAGGTAATTTTTAGAAACAAGCCGTGCCAGATTTCTGATGCGATCAATATAATGGGTTCTTTCGGTCACACTGATTGCTCCCCTGGCGTCCAGGATATTGAACGTGTGAGAACACTTAAGGCAGTAATCATAGGCCGGCAAAACCAGTCCTTTTTCGCTGATCCTCAGGGATTCTTGCTCATACATGTCAAACATCTTTAAGAGCATGTCCACATCAGCGACCTCAAAGTTGTAGACAGAAAGCTCCCATTCCCCTTTCTTGTGGATATCTCCGTAACGGATATTCCGGTTCCACATGAGGTCGTAGACACTCTCTTTTTCTTGAAGATACATGGCTATTCTTTCGAGACCATACGTTATCTCCACAGAAACAGGATCCAGCCTGACGCTGCCCGCCATCTGGAAATAGGTAAATTGAGTAATTTCCATGCCATCGAGCCACACTTCCCACCCGAGACCGGAAGCACCGAGGGTCGGAGATTCCCAGTCATCTTCCACAAAGCGTATGTCATGATCCAGAGGTTCAATCCCCACTGCCTTCAAACTTCCGAGATATAACTCCTGGATATCAATCGGCGATGGTTTGATAACAACCTGGTACTGGTAATAATGACCCAAACGGTTCGGGTTTTCCCCATATCGCCCGTCCGTTGGACGCCTGGAGGGTTCCACATAGGCCACTGCCCACGGCTCCGGACCCAACACCCTCAGAAGTGTTGCCGGATTGAATGTGCCGGCGCCCACCTCTAAATCATACGGCTGCTGAATCAAGCAGCCATTATCGGCCCAATATTTTTCAAGGGCCTGAATCAGTTCCTGAAAGGTCATTGACCCCTCCCAAAAGGCATTTATTACGGGAAACTGTAAAGATATCCCTTTCACATAAGATGGAGCAAGAAATCACTAAAAGAAATGGGAACTTACCATCCAAACAGCCTGTTGTCAATAGCTGCGCGGGGAAAGCCCGGGGGATTTTTGTCTGTCCTGTTTAGGCAATACTATCAACCAGTAAAAGAAAATTCCGAACAATATCTCAGGCCTAAGGGCTCGGCAAAATGACGACCTTAAAGACCATCACCGGACTCTTGCGGCCCACTTCCGGAAGGTGTAAACCTCTGTTTCTCTGAATAAATTTAGACGCTATAATGATAATGTTATGCATCATGAGACGATAGTCCATCGGGGGAGCGACTACAAGATGTTGTGCGCTTTAATAATAACATGCAAGACGCTTTAAATCATGCAGCAGACAAGAGATTGAGATCTTATGTCAACTTCTTCTTTTCCTGATGTATATAGCAGGCAGCACAGATTCAGAAAACGTGAAAGCTCACGATCTTCTTCCCATTAGTTCAAAAATAGATCATGCATTTCTGTCTTGACAATGACACCAATAGTGGTATCATTCAACCCATGGCCGACATTCAAAAAATATTGGTAAAGATGCGGCTAAGCCCTTTTAATGTAAGGTTTGGAGACGTATGCAGAGTTTGTGATTATTATTTTGGAAAGCCAAGATAAAAAGGCACAACCCACAGGATTTATAAGGTACGCTGGATTTACCCTCCGCTGATAAATATCCAAAATTGTAAAGGTAAAGCCAAAGACTATCAGGTAAGACAAATCTTGGATGCCGTTGATAAATTGGAGGAAGAAAAATGACGTTAAAAAATGATAGATACTCTTATCGAGTAATATGGTCAGATAAAGACGACGAGTATTTGGGCCTTTGTGCGGAATTCCCGGGTTTGAGTTGGCTGGCTGTAACGCCGGAGGCGGCACTGAAAGGTATCCGCAGGGTTGTCGCGGAAGGCATAAAAATTATGGGGGCCGATGGCGACTCAATTCCTGAGCCTTTATCCAACAAGAGATATAGTGGCAAATTTTCTGTACGAATTCCCCCGGAAGTCCATAGACATCTCGCAATCCAAGCTGCTGAAGAAGGCGTAAGTCTAAACCGGCTTATCAGTGCAAAACTGACCAGATAAAAAGCCTTTAATGTTTTGTACCTTAGAAGACGGGCATTGCTCATTATAAGGGGCAAAGGGGCAGAGGCTTTCAATTTCTCAGCATTGTTCACACCATTTAACCTTACAACGATAATTTCTTCTGGTACTGCAGTAAGGTCTCCGAAGGGGCAAAAGGTCCTACGGAGTTTGAGTGTACAAAGAGATGGGTTGTTATTTTAAAGAACACTGCACCCCAGATAAAGGGGATTGGATCATTGTTGAGAAGAATGAACAGCATCCTGACCGATTTTATCAACGTCATGCACGGGATTTCCTTCCAATATCAGGAGACCCTGTTTGAGATGAATGAGGCGATCACGGGGCTTGTGGGGACCCTGAAAGAAAAACCCTATAAAGAGGAATCCATACTTGAAGTTGTCGATGATCGGGAGACGTATACGCAGGAACTTGTTCGCAGGATCGCCTACAAACCCCTTTTTTCATCTGTCACCTTTGATTTTGAACCGTCTTCTGAAAAGGCCGTGATTTCCACAGATCGAGATGCATTCCTTGACCTCGTTACTGCCGCCCTTGAGTCTTTGGCCGCTGCCGGGGAAAAAGGTATCCGTCTTGAACTGGAAACTTCGGGAGGCAAGGCCGCTTTGTACCTGTCATCCCGGACATCAGAGGGTACGTCCCTGATTCGGCCATCAAAGATGGACTATCTCAAACATTCGATCAGGGTCTGCGGGGGTGATTTTAATAAAACAATAAGGAAAGGGGTTGATTGCTATGTATTTAAATTCCCATTGTAACAGCTCAATAATTAGCGGTACACAGACAGGCACCGGGATCTCTCTGGTACAATGAGCAGGTCCCAAAAGGGTCATACCGCTTGGGCAAACCCTTCAAACCTCCGGGCCTCTTCGCTGTTCCCTCGGGCGGAGTAGATGTGGCTGATCTTCTGATAGTATCCCGTCCTTCCGGCGGGGTCTTCCTGGACCAGTGAGAGGTAGAGCTCCAGCAGACTGGTGGACATCTCCCCAAGCTGGAAGCTTAAATCCGCAAATCTTTGCTTTGCAAAAACATCTTCGGTCGACCCGCAGGTTTGGCATGTTGCCAAGAGTTTCCTGAACAGATCCCGGGCCTCCCCTTTCTTCCCCTGGGCCTCGTAGACGATGCCGAGCGACCTGGCAATCTCCGGCTGCCAGCCCCGTAACGCCAATTCCCTTTGATAGAGGTGTCCTGCCTCCTCCAGCCTCCGGGCCCTGAAAAGGGTTTCGCCCCGCAGGAGCACAACCGTTGGTGATTCTGCCAAGGTGACCGAACAGGCGTCCAACAACTCTATGGCTGCATCGAATTCTTCCTGAGCCCAAAGGGTCTCACAGAGAATCGCATATCCCCGGGAATCATCGCTGTGCATTCGCAAAAAATTTTCTGCGAGGGCCCTTGCCGCAGGATAGCTCCCGAGATTCAGATAGGCCGTGGCCAGTTCTAAGGCAATGAAATCGGCCTTCGAATCCTCTTCCATGGCCTGGGAGAGCTTCTGTGCAGCCTGTTCAAAGTCCCCCTGGTTTAAAGCTATATATCCCTCTCGGAAGGCATTCCCGTACCCGTAGAATACCTGCTGCAGCGGTTCTGGAAGGCTGTTGCACAGGGCAGCAAAATATTCTTCGGCTCCTGCCTCTACTTCGACCGGTCCAGAAACCTGCTCCGTTTCAGGCCATGACCCGGAGGCTGGTATCTCCTCCCTGCGGCCGCTAATCGCTGTTATCCTCTCTAAGAACCCCTCCAATTCCCCTCGCAACTCAGGGTCTTCCGTCAATTCTAAGGCCATCCTGAAGGATTCCTCCGCCCCCTCATAGTATTCTGAGTCCATGATTTCAAGGCCTTCCTCCTTGTGCTGCCTGGCAAGGATCTCCCGGGTTTTTCGGATTTTCTGCTCAAGGCGCTCTTCCGAGATTTCGGTGCAGGGGGCCTTCTTTCTCCATTTATCCAGACTTTTTTCGTACTCCATTCCGGCACGCCCGTACTCTCCGGCCGCGAACAGGCCGTCCCCTCTTTTTTCCACCTGTTCAGGGGTCTTTCCGCTGAAAAGCTTCTGCCATCCCATGCGTTACTCCTTATTCCCGGTCTTATTCACGCGAAGTTTTTCGACCTGTGCGGTTAGCCATTAGCAGTTAGCTATTAGCCTTAAAAAGGGGTGGAAATGAGAGATTTTAGAAAACTGAAAGTATAGGAGAAAGCTCATCATTTTACATTACAGGTCAATGAGGTAAAGAGAATGTTGAACCGTTTTATCCAAATGCTGACCGCTAATGGCTAAAAGCTAATCGCACAGGTCCAAATACTTCAATGTATTCCTGCCTGCCCCGTGAAATGCGTAGCTTATTTCTCTATGGTGTTTATAATCCTCATCTTTCTTGACCTTGCGAAAACTATCTCATTTCTGGATGGACACTATATAGGAAATAACCGATTTGATCAGGACCGGTCAAGGGTAAATGCTATACAAAAAAAAGGCACTCCATCATGTTTTCATGGAATGCCTTTTGTTAACTTAGAAATATTGATCTAAACTACAGTTACATTTGCTGCAGCAGGACCTTTTTGGCCCTGCTCTATGTCAAAGGTAACGCGGTCGCCCTCATTAAGGGACTTAAAGCCATCCGCATTGATTGCTGAATGGTGGACAAATACATCCGATCCGTCTTCCTGCTCAATAAATCCAAAGCCTTTTTGGTCGCTAAACCACTTTACTGTTCCATTAGCCATTGTGACACCCTCCTTTCAAAAAATTTTCATAGTTCCAAACTTCAGGCTGCCACTTTGAAAAATGGATCCTTCCTTTAGAACGAAACCAACCCGCCAATTAGAGACGGGCTCTCTATGATTACTTGACATATAAACATGTTTTCACATAAAGTCAAGCGGAAAGGTCTCTACAATTGCCTTTGACATCCTATGATACGCCTTTGACACTGCAGAAAAGGTTAGACCATTGAAGATCTGACCTATCTGCCCATTCGTCATGCCCATATACTTCTTCATAATATAGATACATATGTTTCGATACTCTTTTCTGTTATTTAAAATTTCTTTATTATCGATGCCAAAAAAAACCGAGACAGCATTTACAATTACATCCGGTTGATATGGAGAGGGGACGCTCTTTTAAAATTGAATTGAAATCATGCTTATCAATTGAGTTGTTAAATTTTAAAAGAGCGTCCCGCTATCACACTACATTCTGTGATACCCGATGATATGTTCAAACATCTGAACCGACTTTGCTGATGTCGCAAGCCATGTCATGAGTTTGTCACAAGTTTATGTCATAAGATGTCGCAAGTTTAAATCCTTAAAAGATAGACCAACTGATTTGTTGCACCTTCAGTAGCGATCAATTCTTTTTCAATCATGATTTTAAGATCACGCTGTAAGCTACGTCGGTTGATATCTGGGCACAGCGCTTCATAATTTTGGATAGTCAGTCTGTCATACTGAAGGAGGTATTCAATTGCTTTGGTCTGTCTTTCATTCAGGTTGTGTTTCTGTGTTAAAATATCCCGTCGAATCACCTGCTCACCGCGTTCTTTAACCTCAATCATCTGGGTTTCCAAGCTGGTGATAAAATAATCCAGCCATCCGGTCATATCCATATCATTTTCACGAACGCTTTGAATTTTTCTATAGAAAGTGGACCTGTCACGATCATAATATTCACTGATGGTGAACAGGCGTTTGAAATCATATCCTGCCTTGTAAAGACAGAGGGTTGACAATAACCTTGATGCTCGCCCATTACCGTCAAGAAACGGATGGATATGGACCAGTTGAAATTGGGTAATCCCACTGATTAAAACCGGATGAATCTCAAGGTCAGAATTCAGCCATTTTACCATTTCAGACATCATGATAGGTATTTCAGGCGCAGAAGGAGGAGTATAAATCACCTCTCCTGTTTTAGAGTTTGCCACATAATTTTGTATCCGCCGGTAGGCCCCTGGATCAGCTTTCCCCCCTCGAACGCCTTCTACCAGTTTTCGATGGATTTCACGAATCATTCCTTCGGTAATCGGATCTCCGCTATCCAGGCATTCGGATACAAATTCAAATGCAGACCTGTAATTCAATAGTTCTCTGGTATCATCCGGATCGGCCTCAGGTACAACTTCGCCTTTCCATAAGCGTTCGGCCTGTTCCAGTGTCAAACGAGTTCCTTCGATGTGGGTTGTATGATGGGCCTCTTTAATAAGGGCTTGATTTCCCATATCCCTTACCCAGTCATCGGATAGCCTTGCAGCCTCCAGAACCCCCCTCGCCCGTTCAATCTGGGTAATGGCAGATGTCATGCGGTTGGTTATGGTGAATTTGGGGTTGAATCCTGTCATAAATTACCTCCATCGATTATAGCGCCGGCGTCCTTTAGAATGGCAATGATTTCCGGCTTTAATTTTCCGTGAAAGGGGACGCTGGTAAAAAAGTAAGAATATCAATCAATCAAATGGTACCCGTTCTCACGCGCAATAGCCTCTCCCCTTTCCACTGAAAATCCTGATAGCGGGACGCTCTTTTAAAATTTAACAACTCAATTGATAAGCATGATTTCAATTCAATTTTAAAAGAGCGTCCCCTCTCCATCGCTTGCTTTTTAACATCGCGATGGCTGTCTCAATATCATATTCAGATAGTTCTATCCAATATCTTATTTGATCTGACATCTGTTCAGCTTCTCCAATCATGCTTATTTGATAATCTCCTCTATAACAACAGAAGCAAGCCGCTCATGCAATATCAATTTTTTACGAAATCAGATGGCATAATTCTAACAAAAAAGGCAATAATGAAGCAAGAACAATGAAAGGAGCAGATTTCTTAAAAATACTCTGCGTGAATTTTGTATCCATTTAGAAATACTGCCTATTTTTTACATAAACATTTTCCGGAAGTCAACGGAAATCACATTGGTAAGTGGGTAGTGAACGCCGAACCACCCCGAGGGTACGGTTTTGCTGCAGACTTCTTGTGAAATGAAACGTCTATTCTTGCCAGGATATGACTCAATAGTCCTTCTGACGGTCGCGATATCTTGCCTGCTGACTGGCCGCCACCGATATGTTATGATTATTTTCTTGACCAATAAACCATCAGGAATTGGAACGTAAATCATTTATCAAAAAACTTACGGTGAGGTGTTGAATCTTAAACTTAAAGCGATTATTGCCCGTGAACGGTTACCAAACAACAAAAAACAAGATAAAATTATTAAAAGTGCAGTCCCGATGACACGGGAGGGAATGGAAGAAAAATGACCGGTGAAGCAGCTCTCAACAGACGCATCAGGCGGCATGTAACCGGCCCAACGCAGGACTTTTTTGCTGTAGCCGGCCCGGGGCTTGAAGCGGTCTGCAGCCGTGAACTGACGGCCATGGGAGGCGATATCAGTGTGGCAAAACAGGTCTTCGGCGGGGTTGAATTCAGTGGCCGTGTTTATGACTGTTACCGTGCAAATCTCTGGATAAGTACTGCCGGCCGGATCCTCATGAGGATCGGAGCGTTTCGTGCCGACAGCTTTGCTATGCTCGAAAAACGGGTCAAGGCGTTTCCGTGGGAACTATACCTCAGGCCGGGGTCGGAGCCTGTTATCAACGCAGCGACACATCAATCCCGGCTTTATCACAAGCAGGCCATTTCGGAGCGATTCAGCGCCGGCATTGCCGACCGGTTGACCCGGCTGGGACTCTCAGGAGGTGACGGATACAAGCCATCCTCGATACCGCAGATTTATGTGCGTGCATCTCATGACCATTTTGTCCTCTCCCTCGATAGCAGCGGGACCAACCTTCACAAGCGGGGATTCAAGACATCAGGTGGCAGTGCCCCTATACGCGAAACCATTGCTGCGGCTGCTCTGGTTTTTGCAGGCTATACAGGCACGGAGCCGCTGCTCGATCCCCTGTGCGGAACCGGTACCTTTTCCCTCGAAGCGGCCATGAAGGTCAAACAGATGCCGCAGGGATGGTTCAGGGGTTTCGGTTTCATGGATTGGCCCTGCTTCAGGCCGCGTCAGTTGGTACATATCCGGCGTAAGGCGGAAAGCAGTTTCCTGGATTCGCCAAGGCCGATGGTCTTTGCTTCCGACATAAACGAAAAAAGCGTTCAACAGCTTCATGCCATTGTCAGGGATCAACATCTCTCGGACGTGGTCCAGGTGGTCCGCAGGGATTTCCTGGATATTACCAAATCGGATTTGCCCGGCCCCAAGGGCCTTGTGGTAATCAACCCGCCCTATGGTCGACGTCTTGGCACATTGTCAGGCAGCGAGAAATTGTTTCAGGAAATCTGCCTGAAACTGAGATCAGAGTTCAGTGGATGGAAAACAGTGCTGGTGGCTTTCAACCGCAGGATGGCAGAACAGGTCGGGTTCAAAACCGTTTCACATCGCTTTTTGCATGGGGGTCTGGACCTCAGGCTGCTCATTGGCAGGATTCCCTGACATGGAAGAACCTGTCACCTAAAACCTGCAATTAGCTTTTAGCAATTAGCCGTTAGCTTAAAGACTACAAGCATTTGTATAACTTTACGCTGAATTGAAACTTTTATTTTTTGATGCAACTGTATTATCTGACAATTAATTGATTTTATGCAGCTAATAGCTAACGGCTAACCGCTAATTGCATTTTTTAGGTGTCAGGTTATGCTTTTTTTATTTTTTTTGTGCGTCTGTGTCGTTGCCCCTTTGTGTCGACTGAATAGCTGCATTTGCTCTTGATTTGAGTACCATCAGTGTGGCCACGGATGCAATCAGGATCAGAATGGCAACGAACTGGGTGGTGCTCATGTTAGTGTTCAGGAAAACTCCCCGGTCATCCCCCCTGAAACGCTCGATGAGCAGGCGGGCCGTGCTGTGAAGTATTAAGAACCATAAAAAGACCTGTCCGTTGAATTTTTTCTTGGAGCGTATCATCAACACAATCAGGAAAATAGTGAACCCGCTTATGGAAGAATATAATTGCGTCGGGTGTAGTAGTATGTTGAGTGGGGCCAGCGAATGAGGGTCGGAAAAGACAACGCCCCATTTTACATCGGTGGGTTTCCCGTAGCAGCACCCGGCCATAAAACAGCCGATCCTGCCAATACCCTGGCCAATTGCGGCGGCAGGCGCCCAGAGGTCTCCTATGTTCCAGAGGGACAGGTGGTGACGCCTTGCATACCAGACAATAGTAATCAGGACGCCGATAATCCCACCTGAAAAGACAAGGCCTCCCTGCCACACCTTGAGCATATCAACTGGATTCCTGGTGAAATACGAGAGATTTGCAAGGACATACATTAGTCTTGATGCGATGATGCCGGACAAGACCATGACAAAGCCCATGTCCATGATCTGCTGTGAGGAAAAGCCTTCGGACTTGCCTAATTTTACCGTGACAATCACTCCAACAAGAAACCCCACAGCCACAAACAGGCCGTAGGTATGAAGTGAAAATGGTCCTATGGAAAACAGATCAGGAAACATGAGATCTCGGTTGAAACAAAAGGCTTATAGCCACTATAAATGTGCCAACTGTTATTGCCGAGTCGGCCACATTAAAGGCAGGCCAGTGGTAAGACCCTAAATAAAAATCAAGAAAATCAATGACTTCTCTAAATCTGAGGCGGTCAATAAGATTTCCAGCAGCACCCCCCAGGATCAGGGAAAGACCAACGGTGATCCAGGTATTGTCGTGTTTCAGCCTGAAAAACCAGATCAGCAACAAAACAATGGCAGTCAGGCTGGCGCATAAAAGGATGTAGAAACCAAAATTGATGTCCGGCCGGTTCATAATGCCAAATGCCATACCCCTGTTTCGCGCATGGACCAGATTGAAAAAACCAGCGATTACCGTGACGGATTCGTGG
The DNA here is from genome assembly GCA_034660135.1 of Thermodesulfobacteriota bacterium. Taxonomy (GTDB): domain Bacteria; phylum Desulfobacterota; class DSM-4660; order Desulfatiglandales; family Desulfatiglandaceae; genus JAYEIR01. Next base: position 5,443 of record JAYEIR010000055.1, on the reverse strand, counting down.
ATTCGCAGGCTATGTATAACGGCCAGTTTCGACGCCTGATCCAGGAGAATAACCATTAGGGCAGGCCATATCATCAAGTGATAACGTTTTTTCAATCCCTGTTCTCTTCCATTTCAGCCAGGGCCTGCAGGCATCTGTTGCAGACGGTGGGATGATTGCCGTCATGTCCTACCGTTGGGTCATGGACCCAGCAGCGCTCACACTTTGTGTCGGATGAGGGTGCCGCCTTCACCCTCAGGCCAGGCACGAGTTCGCTTTCTATGACATCTTCAAGCCGTTGAATCTCCACCATATCCACAGAGGAGACAATAAAAATCGACCTGAGCTGATCACGATAAGGATTGAGCTTTTCCATAAGTTCAGGTGAAAGGCCAAGCATTACGGATGCATCGAGGGAATGTCCTATTCTCTTCTCCTTCCTGGCAAGCTCCAATACCTTTGTGACCTCCTTGCGAACCGCAATGATATCTTCCCACCGGCGGGCAAGTTCAGGATCCTTATAGGCATCATTCACAGGGACAAACAGATCGGCATGCACACTCAGGGGCCTGTCTGCTCCTTTCGTGTGTTGCCAGAGTTCATCGGCAGTAAAGCAAAGAATGGGGGACATAAGCCTTACAATGACTTCCAGGATTTCATTCATGGCAGTCTGTGCTGAACGCCTTGCTGTTGATTTCGGAGGAGATGTGTAAAGCCGGTCTTTTATAATATCGAGATAGAAAGACGAGAGGTCCAGCACACAGAAGTTATGGAGGCTGTGATAAATGATGTGAAAATCGAAATTCTCGTATGCCTTCTGAACCTGCTCGTTTAGTTCCTGTAAACCATTCAATGCGTAGCGATCCAGTTCTTCCATGTGTTCATACGGAACCCGGTCAGTTTCAGGGTCAAAATCACTCAAATTGCCGAGAAGGTAGCGGCATGTGTTTCTGATTCGTCTGTAGGCCTCTGTCAGCCTCTGCAGGATCTCTTTTGAAAGACGTATGTTGTCTGTATAGTCTTCTCCCGCCACCCACAATCTCAGGATTTCAGCCCCGTAGGTCTTGATGAGTTCATCCGGGGCAATAACGTTCCCTGCTGATTTGTGCATGGCCTTGCCGGATCCATCAACAACAAAACCATGTGTCAGGACATTTCTGTAGGGGGCCTCGCCACGGGTCCCAACCGAACACAGAAGGGAGCTGTGGAACCATCCCCGGTGTTGATCACTGCCTTCGAGGTAAAGATCTGCAGGGCTGTCAAGGTATTCCCTGTTTTCCATAACAGCGGCATAACTCACTCCGGAATCAAACCAGACATCAAGGATATCCGTCTCTTTTCTGAATTGATTTGCACCGCACTTGGGACAGCATGTGCCGGGCGGCAGAAGGTCTTTCTCGGTTTTGTCAAACCAGACATCAGCGCCGGACCTTTCAACCATATCAACCAGGCGGTCAAGTATCTCTTCTGATACTATGACCTCATTACATTCCTTGCAGAAAAACATGGTAATCGGCACACCCCATGACCTCTGGCGGGAAATACACCAGTCAGGCCTGTTGGCGATCATGCCATAGATACGGTCCCGTCCCCAGGAGGGTATCCATGACACATCGCTGATCGCGTTGAGTGCCTTTTGCCTGAGGTCGTTTTTCTCCATGGAAATGAACCATTGTTTGGTGGCCCGGAAAATTACAGGCTTTTTGCACCGCCAGCAGTGAGGATATTCATGGGTTATGTCCTGCTCTTTCAGCAGTGCACCTGCTTCTCTGAGCTTATCATTAATTACCCTGTTGGCCTCAAAGACCTCCAGGCCGGCAAAGTATTTGACATCATCCGTAAACCGGCCTGAATCATCTACCGGAGAATAGACATCCAGGTTATACTTCAAGCCGGTCTCATAGTCTTCCCGGCCATGGCCGGGTGCTGTATGAACACAGCCGGTCCCTGCCTCCAGGGTCACATATGGCGCCAAGACAATCACGGAAGGCCTGTCATATAATGGGTGTTTTGCCTCAAGCCCTTCAAGATCGCCGGCCCTGAATTCTGCAATGACCTTATAGGAAGAGATCCCAAAGGTATCCATGCACATATCCAAAAGACCTTGTGCCAGGATCATGACCTGATTATCTCCGGTATCTACTGCCACATATTCTAAATCCGGATGCAGTGCAATCGCCAGGTTGGACGGTATGGTCCATGGTGTTGTGGTCCAGATTATTATCGAGATATCTTTTCCTTTTAGTGCGGGAAATGAATTGCTCAGGTCAGAGATCATGGGGAATTTTACAAAGATGGAAGGTGAGGTGTGATCCCCGTATTCGACCTCGGCTTCGGCAAGTGCTGTCTTGCACGAGATACACCAGTAGATCGGTTTTTTGCTTCTCACAAGGCTGCCATTAAGGGCAAATTTGCCGAACTCTTTTACAATGGCCGCTTCATAGGCATAATTCATAGTCAGGTATGGGTTGTCCCATTCACCCAGGACCCCAAGGCGCCTGAATTCGTTGCGCTGGATTTCGACGTATTTTTGTGCGTATTCGCGGCAGTAGCGCCTTATTTCAGACTGGGACATCTCCAGTTTCCTGGAGCCAAGTTCCGAGTCGACCCTGTGCTCGATGGGAAGACCATGACAGTCCCAACCCGGGACATAGGGCGCATCAAAACCTGCCATCTGCCTGGATTTGATGATAATATCCTTGAGTATTTTGTTGAAGGCGGTCCCCATATGGATATTGCCGTTTGCATATGGAGGGCCGTCATGGAGCATATAGCGTTTACGGCCATTGGAAGATTGTCGAATGAGGTTATACAGGTCTATCTTTTCCCATGTTTCAAGGATCTCAGGTTCCTTTTTGGTTAGACGGGCCTTCATAGGGAATTGAGTTTCAGGAAGATTGAGTGTTTGCTTATAGTTCATAAAATCAGCCTCCGATCAGAAATGAAAAAAATAAAACTATCAGATAGCTGCAATCAAGTCAAATTCATAATAGAGTAGCTCCGGGAGAGGGTACTGGCGTCTCGAGCAAAGCGGGCGGTGAAAAACATTCCTCGCTTACCCGCCTAACAAAGCTGGGACCATCAGCATAGCTGAAGGTTAAAGGGGTTAATTATAGTCCTTAAGATAATGTTTTTGGGGTTTAGAATATTCGATCCCCGAAGAGATTTTTCCCGTGCGATATCAGGAAACTTGAAATTTGAAACTGGAAACTTGGTAGCCACCTGAATCGTCATATATAGACCAAGTTTCAAATTTCCAGTTTCAAGTATCGGATTCCGACTGCCCCTGTAATTCTTTTTAAAGGAGAATTACACCAACCCCAAAATGTTTTTCTTTAAGCCTATAGTGCCTGAACAAAAACCCTGTTCAGGCACGATTTTGGATTTTGGACTTTAGATTTTGGATTAATGGAATCAATCTCAACTCAGTAAAACCTCATGATTGATGTTGTGTTCGTTTTCATTTCGAGGTTTTCTTAGTCAGAGACTAATTAACACTGTCTCCGATATACCAAAGGAGCTTTTTCATAAATCAGAAATTTGGAAACTCAACGGTAATAGTTTAACTATTTTTTGACAGGATAACAGGATTGACATGATAGTTTTTCCTGTCAAATGCTTTCCCTTTACATAATGAGGTTTTTTCAGTTTTCAAATTTCTGATAAATACTACCGCAGAGTTTTTGCCATTCTCCCCGGCATGGCCGGGGGTTTTGCTCTGGAATTATAATTGCTGCTTCATCCTGTTCAAGAAACTCCTTGACTTCGCATTATTCAAAATTACAATGGGTTCTGAAAATGTAATTATCCTGATGGCACAAAGGGGCAGACACTGTGACAGGAAACAACTCCCACAACACAATAATCCGTGTGCGTTACAAGGACACCGACCGTATGGGTGTGGTCTATTACGGAAATTATCTCACTTTCTTCGAAGTTGCACGATCCGAGTTCATGCGCGATCTTGGCCTTCCCTACACAAAATTCGTGGACAAGGGATATGACCTTGTAGTCATCGAGGCCAAGACGAGATATCATGGCAACGTGGGTTATGATTCGCTAATCACGGTAAGGTCGAGCATCACGCAAGTGAAAAAAGTGCGCGTCCGCTTTGATTATGAGGTCTATGATGAAAATGATACTTTGCTCGTAACCGGATATACGGTGCACGCCTGCATTAATTCGTCAAAAAAACCCACAAGGTTGCCTCCTGAGCTTCGAAAAATCATTGATCAAAAGAAGGAGCCTGAGCATGAATGACGCCGATATCTTATCGAGAATATCTCTTTTTTCGCTCATGAAAAGGAGGGATCTGCGACGTATAGCCAAACACGCCAATCATCATTCCTTCAAAAAAGGAGACATCATCACCAAAGAAGGCTCACGTGACGGACGTCTGTTTGTCATCATTTCAGGCGAGGTGGAAGTAATAAAGAGCCTGGGGACTGATAAAGAAATGACTCTGAGAGTTCTTAGAGATGACAATTACTTCGGAGAAATGGCCTTGATCGATGATTATATCCGGACGGCAAGTGTCGTAGCGAGGCAAGACACCGAGATCCTTTCCCTGAATCAATGGAACATGCGCGAAGAGATCAAAAAATATCCGTCGGTTGCCATTGAATTGCTACAGACCCTGGGACGGCGGATCAGGAACGTAGAGGAACAAGGCATCTCAGTCTGATCCGGATAAACCCTGTCAGAATTGCCAAACAGGGTAAACCGGAAGAAGTCAAAGTTCAAAGCTGAAGGCAAAAGACAGGACATCACATCACAACGCCTTACCAGACAAAAGGTTGCAAAGAAACCCTAACCAAAGATATTTGAAATTCCGAGTTCCTCATTTGGTTATCAGTTATTTGTTATCGGTTACCGGCGCTGAGCGCTAAAACCTGAGACCTGAACGCTGAAACCTTGGCCATTCCATAACTATATGAAGTATATGGTAAATATTGTTTGTGAGAGATAAATTCTCAAAAGGACCGTGTAAGCTACTCACCGAGGTAAAGGGACGCAAAAATCTTGGCATCTGTAATAATGTTAGAGATCAGGCAATATTCATTGGGCTGATGCGGCGATTCAAAACCCGTACCCCAGACCACGGCCGGCAGCCCGGCCTTGCGGAAGAATGCAGCTACGGTTCCACCGCCGATGCCAATGGGTTTTGCGTCTTTGCCGATAACCCTCTTTATGGCCCTGCCAAGGGAATTGACGACCGGGGCATCAATCGCCGTGGGTTCAGTCGCACTTTGGGCGTGGAGAGGCTCTGTTAGTATTTCGAGCCCAAGCTCGCCGGCGACACCTGCACTGATTTCCTTTATGACAGAGATGATATCCTTTAGATCATAGTTGGGGAGGACTCTGCAATCCATATGAAATACGTCCCTGCCGGGGATGGTGTTCACGTTGGGGACATTGGCCTCCATTTTTGTAGGCTCAAACGTGGACATGGGTGGATCAAAAA
>JAYEIR010000054.1:9855-55619 GCA_034660135.1 Thermodesulfobacteriota bacterium | reverse complement strand
ACTACCGCAAATTCAAGATGGACCTTGCCGGCCTGAAGGAATTTCAGATTGAAGACCTTTCAAGAACCACGCTGCCGCCGGATTTTGAAAGAAGGCCGAGAGCTCATAACTGCTGGAAGATTACAAAGTAAACTTATAAGCTTAGAATACCGGTAAGCTTAGAATACCGGATGAAACAGCGGATTTTATCCGGCATATGCATCCTGAAATAAAGAAAAAGATTAAGTCATCTCTTGAAATTATTTTATCCGATCCGCATGCCGGAAAATCATTGAAGGGTGAACTGACAGGTTTAAAAAGTTTCAGGACAGGTCGATTCAGGATTATTTACAGGATATCTTCAAAACAGATTATAGATATTGTTTCTATAGGCCCGCGACGCATAATATATGAAATTACTTACAGACTTTTAAAAAAATGAAACTGGTTAGGACAAATAATTACGAATCTGGATATTATGCCGGCCCGTCTGGCCTTGTATGCATTTTTTGTAATGCAAAAAAGGAACTGCTCAAAAGAAACAAAAAGCTGTGGTAATTGCATTGAATGCTTTCTTGACATACAGTCTATTTTTAAAAATCAGGATCAGATTACCGATCTTTACCGGAAGATTTCCGGGACCCGCCAGTTAGATGAGATGAGTGATACGGGCATAATCAGCCTGAACGCAGAGAATTTCAACATGTACAAAGGCAAGATAAAAAACGATCTGCTGAGCGGATTCGGCCACTACGCCATAAGGGACCTTGAGATAGCATCGACAGGAACCAGACCCAATACACGGTATGGCATAATGTTGGACCGGCACAGGATTGAGATCGTATTCTGATAGTGGCAGAATGCGTCCACAAATAAGTATACTAACACCAACCCGGCAGAGAGAAAGGAAACAGTATGATAGCGGATAGACTGTCAGCTTGCATCGCCACAGAGAAGGTCGAGGAGTCTCGGGATTTCTACGTGAAGCACTTCGACGCCAAGGTCACCTTTGATTGCGGCTGGTACGTGAATCTCCAGATTGGGAAAGAGACATCCGAATTGCAGTTCATGGCCCCACGGGAGCCAGGGCCTCCCGCGTCCAACCCTGCGGGGCTGATGTACAACTTTTTGGTGGCAGATGTCGATACGGAGTACGAACGTCTCACAGGAAAAGGCTTGACTCCCGTCATGCCACTTGAAGATCACCCGTGGGGTGATCGCGGGTTCGCCATTCTCGATCCAAATGGTATCACACTCTACATCTACTCCGACAGGGAACCGGCAGATGAATTCAAACAGTACTTCAAGGATTAGCCAAACAACACCTTGTACACGTACGCAAGCGCCCGTTAGGAAATAGCCTGTTGGGGCATAAAGAAAAAAAAGAGATTCCAGTGCCTGTAAACACGGCCCACTCGATTCCTTTTTAAACCTCTAATTATTGAGCTGTTACTAATATACTAACTGGATACCCACTATATACTATAAGGAGAAAGATCTATGATCAGTACTCGTATACTTCCCAAGATTGCAGTTGTTGGTGCAGGACGTGTCGGTGCAACTTGTGCGTTTACGCTTATGATGCACAATCTCGCTGGCGAAATTGCCTTGATAAACCGAACTGTTGAAAAAGCAAAAGGCGAAGCCCTTGACATCGCTCACGGCGTACCGTTACTTAACACCACTAAAATAACATACGGTGGTTTTGAGTGCTGCGAGGGAGCGCATATAGTTATAATTACTATCGGGGCAGCCCAGAAACCAGGCGAAACCAGGTTGGAATTAATCCAGCGTAACGCAGCCATTTTCAATGAAGCCATCCCGCAAATTGTTAAATATGCCCCGGACTCTATCCTGATTGTCGTTTCTAATCCCGTGGATATATTGACCTATCTTACCATAAAGTTGTCAGGCTTTCCCAGCAGTCGGGTTATTGGATCGGGGACAGTGCTGGACACAGCCCGCTTGCGTGTCGAAATGCAAAAGACCGATCCATGCGATTTCCGGGATATGAATGCTTTCGTGATAGGCGAACATGGTGACTCTGAAGTAATCCCCTGGAGTATTGTCAGTATCGGTGGTATGTTTTTAGATTCCCTTGGCGCAGAATATTTTGGTAGCGAAGAAAAAGCGAAAGAGATAAAGGCTGAAATAGATGACAATGTGAGAAATGCAGCTTACGAAATCATTCGCTGTAAAGGTTCTACTTATTATGCCGTGAGTGTGTGTGTTACAAAAATTGTAGAATCTATTATTAAGGATAACCGTTCAATCTTAACGGTCTCCACGTTATTGGAAGGAAAGTTCGGCATCAGCGATGTCTGTCTTTCCTTGCCATGTATAGTGGGAAAGGAAGGTGTGGTAACACATATTTTACCGAGCATCAATGAAAAAGAGCTTGAAGCGTTGCGAGCTTCAGCAAAGAGTCTTCGGAAAGTGATCGATCAGATAAGCGCTGCTTAAACGTATTTGAATTTCTAAGAAATAGTTACTGTTCAGCAATCAATTTGAAAATCAGTCACCACCAGTAGAACGGGCGGCGTGAGGAAGGACCCTAAAAGGGGCATTGTATGCTATTTCTGTCCGCCCTAACCAGACCGCAAGAAGCTTAGAAGCTTTATCGAAGGATATTGTTGGTACAAATTCACCTGACAAAATCCTTTCTGCGCTAACTGCGCGGTTCGGTTATCCAAACCAAATGAGTAAACGTGAACGGTTACCAAAATGAATGGATAGGCCATACAAAAAAAATACGACGATTGAACTAAAAATGTCAGAATGATTTATTGTGACTTGAGTTTATGCAAATGGGAAAAAACATAGTTAGACACAACATCTTATATCGGCTCTTAGAGGATTTCAACTTGCTGGTTTCTTTGATAAAAGACTATTGGTCAGGGCGATATCGCAAAATTCCTTACTATTCGCTTGCCATCATACTCTTTATGATCCTCTACATCATTAGTCCCTTTGATTTAATACCTGATTACATTTTAGGAATTGGGCAAATTGATGATGCTTTAATTTTATTCCTTTGCTTGTATTTATTAGAAAAAGATTTACTCAAATACCGAGAATGGAAGATGGACAGTATATCTTAGGGGAGTTAAAATGGATATTAAACGATGTTTTGAGATACTTGAATTAGACCGTGGGGTCTCTCCGGATAAGGCAAAACAGGCCTATAAAGACATGGTCAATATCTGGCATCCGGACCGATTTTCCAATAATCCCCGTTTAAAACAAAAAGCTGAGGAGAAATTGAAAGAGATTAATGTAGCGTATGAGACATTGAAATCCTATCTATCCTCAAAACAATGGACAGAGCCGTATCCGAAAAAGACCGAACCTGCGGCAGCTACTGAAACCACGGAGGGGAAAAAGGATAATCAGAATCCTCAACCTGAGGCTCAACCATATGATAATAAAACAGAGGCTATCGTTGAAACCGGCACAGGCATTGTTATGCGCCTATGGTCCAACCTTTCTTCCATATTTCGGCAAATAGCGGCAGACATAAAGGCTGAAACAAACCAGGGAAATCTGAACCAGCGGCAAAGAAACACCGCTGATAGAGGAGGCATGAGAAAGGGAAAAGGCAGGGGAAAAGGAATCGGTAAGGGTGGTGGAATGAGAGGAAGAGGTCGGAGATGAAAGATATGATTCTGGAAAAAACGGAAAAATATATTGCAACGATCATGATAAATCGACCGGGGAAGCTAAACGCGCTCACTCCTTCAATGATAACAAGCCTGGAACAAAAATTTGAGGCTATCAGGGATAATCCGGGGGTCAGGGTGGTCGTAATAGGAGGAGTGAAAAGCGCTTTTTGCGCCGGGGTTGATGTGGAAGGCACTTCGTATAATCCTCTGAATTCCCGCATATTCCTGAAGACCTTTAACCGGATGATAAAAACGATCGAGATGCTGCCGCAGCCGACTATTGCAATGATAAACGGCACGGCTGTTTCCGGTGGTCTGGAGTTGGCCCTGGCCTGTACATTCAGGATAGCCGCCAAAGAAGCCAAACTGGGCCTGCCGGAGATAAAGCTCGGACTGGTTGCAGCCGGCGGAACTACATATCGTCTTCCCCGCCTTGTTGGTTTCAGCAAGGCAATGGAGATGAGCCTTTTGGGAGATCTGATGAGCGGTGAAGAGGCGGCCGCCTGCAACCTGGTAAACTGGGTGGTCCCAGGTGAAGACCTTATTCAGCGAACACAGGCACTGGCAGGACGACTCGCCGATAATCCTCCGATTGCCATGAGCCTGGTAAAAGACACATTGTACAGTTCATCTGTTCCTCACATTGACAGTGCGTCACTCATTGAAATCCTTTCCGCCAGCGTCAATCATTACAGCGAAGACAAAAAGGAAGGCCTGGATGCCTTCTTTTCCGGCAGAAAACCGCGCTTTCGTGGAGAATAACAGAAAAGAGAGAGTATATGTCGAAAAGCAACATTTGCGGTATTGCAGGTATGGGGTTTTATATGCCGGAAAAAGAAATCCCTGTCAAAAAACTGGCGGAACAGGCTGGGATCCCTGAATTCGTTGTAGAAGCCCTGGGCGCAGCGACAGTGCGTGAGGCTGCTGCGAATGAATACCCGTCAGACATGGCCATTAAGGCCGCAAGGGCTGCGCTGGAAAAAGGAGGTATCGATCCCCTTGATATTGATCTTATTATTTACTGCGGGGCAGGGGTTCCTGACTATATTATTCCACAGACTGCAGGCAAGATTCAGTATGCAATCGGTGCAGAGAATGCCTTTGGCTTTGACCTGTCTCAGGGTTGCTGTGGTATGCTTACGGCCATACAGTTAGCCAAGGGGTATATCTCTATAGATGAAGGCATAACAAACGTAATGCTTGTCACCGGCGACAAATGGAGTCAGTTTACCCGGTTTCACTCTGCTGATTCGGTCTTTTTCGGTGACGGAGGAGGAGCAGCGGTTATCAGCAGGGGACATCATGAACTCTTCCCTTTGAGTACCGAAATTATTACCAAAGGAGAATTTTACGATCTTTGGTGCATCCAGGCGGGGGCATTGCGCTACCCTGCTTCCGAAGCGACCCTCAAAAAGGATATGCACACCTATGTATGCCTGGATCGGGAAAGGGCAAGGCATGAATTTAAAGAGCTGTACATCCCTGGTTTGCTCCATGTGGTTCGAGGGGCACTCAAAAAATGCAGTCTTAACCCTTCCGACGTTTCCTATTTCGATATGGTGAACAACAACCTCAAGGTGCAAAAGGCAATTCTCAAAGAGCTGGGGATTTCTGTTGATGCCTCTTCGGCAAGGTATTTACAGAAGTTCGGACACTTTGGAGCCCAGGATATTTTCCTGAACCTGGACATGGCAGTAAGGGAAAAAAAGATTAAGAAAGGCGATATTATTGTAATGTTGACCGCAGGGATAGGATTTTCATGGGGCAGTGCCGTGTTTCAATACTGAAAAAGTAACCAGTGGTTCCAGGCGTAGGGTATTCTGTGCGGAAAGGGCCGCATTATCCCTGTAGGCAAAATCGCAAGAACCAGTGCAACGCACAGGCAGGCAGCAAACTCTCTTTTTATATTTTATGCCCTAACAGGACATTGTCTGTCAGGTGCTTGCGAAACGGCTTGCCATCATCAAACATTTGCCCTATATGCTATGAGACAACTTATATATTTAGATAATGCCGCCACTTCATTTCCTAAACCTCCACAAGTTATGGATGCCATGATTCATTTTATGCAGGAGGTTGGGGCCAATCCGGGCAGATCCGGCCATCGCCTGTCCCTTAAAGCGTCCCGTATTGTACAGAATACCCGTGAGAGACTTGCAACACTTTTCAATATTGCCGATCCGGCCCGTATTACGTTCACCCTGAATATCACGGAATCTCTAAATACCGTGATTTATGGTTTCCTGAATGCCGGGGACAATGTGATCACATCGTCCATGGAACATAACTCTGTGATGCGGCCCTTGAGACACTTAGAGGATAGTTCCTTTATCAGCTTGACAATAGCCCCCTGTGACCGTAAGGGCTTTTTGGACATTGATGCACTGCGAAAGCTTGTAAGAAAAGACACAGCCCTAATGGTCTTAAACCATGCCTCGAATGTCTGCGGGACCATCCAGGATGTAAGAGATGTAAGAGAAGCTATAGGTGATATCCCGCTTTTGCTTGATACAGCCCAGACAGCGGGTTGTTATCCAATTGATGTTGAGGCTGATGGCATTGATTTCCTTGCCTTCACAGGGCATAAAGGACTCTTGGGCCCTCAGGGAACCGGGGGCCTGTACATCAGGGAAGGTCTATCCGTCAGGCCTCTAAAACGGGGGGGGACGGGCAGCATTTCTGAGCTGGAGCAACAGCCGGATTTTTTGCCGGACGCCCTTGAAAGTGGGACTCAAAACAATGTGGGAATAGCAGGTCTTGGAGCAGGACTGGATTTCATTCTGAAAGAGGGGGTAAGCAAGATAAGAGAACATGAAGTCGCTCTCACCTCCGCGTTGCTTACTGCATTGTACGATGTCCAGGGACTCACTGTCTATGGACCGCTCAAGGCAGAGCTTCAGACGTCTGCCGTTTCTGTAACATTTGACAGCATCCTGCCTCCCCTGTCTGATCACAGGTACGGCAATTGCGGGTCAATCAATTTGGCATGGATGGAGGAAGGCATTCCCCTGAAAGAGGCCAGTGACATCCTTGATACTGATTATGACATCTTTGTGAGAGTTGGCCTGCATTGTGCCCCTGTTGCGCATAAGACCCTCGGGACCTTTCCGGAAGGTACGGTGCGGTTTAGCATGGGATATTTCAATACCTTGCAAGAGCTCAAATTTGCGGCAGAGGCGATCCGCAAAATCGCTGAAAGATGAAACCTAAAAAATGCAATTAGCGGTTAGCCGTTAGCTATTAGCTGCATAAAATCAATTAGTTGTTAGACAATACAGTTGCATCAAAAAATGAAAGTTTCAATTCAGCGTAAAGTTATACAAATGCTTGTAGTCTTTAAGCTAACGGCTAATTGCTAAAAGCTAATTGCAGGTTTTAGATGAAAGCGATGCAATCGGTCTTTGATGATAAATATGTCAATTTTCCTTGTCGCCATCGATTTTGGGGAATGGAATCTTGAAAAACTCGATTCCTTCTTCTTTCAATGTCTTTTCTTCTTTATTGGTAGCTGACCCCCTTATGCTTCTTTTTTCTTCCACTCCGTAATGCATTTTAAGGGCCTCTGCAGCAAATTCGGGCCCTACATCTTCGGAGTTTTTCTGAATATAATCTACCACTTCCCTTGCAAGCCTGTGATAATCAATGGCTTCGGGTTTTACCTGGCTTTCAGGATGATTTCTCTTTACCGCCACCGGTGAAATGACTTTCCTTATATTGGAATCATTACAGTACGGGCAATTCACCAGATCTCTGCTATTCTGCTCTTCAAAGGATTCAAAACTGTCAAACCAGCCTTCAAATATGTGCCCCCTTGAACACTCCATATCGAATACAATCATGTCCAGATGATTCCTCCGCCAAATGCTTTCTGAAAAAACGGTAACCTCACGGGTTTTTCCGAAGCCTGTAAACCCCGCTTTATTGAGCAGATACATCTAAAGGTTGAAATTAGAATTGCTGTCCAAATAATGTCTCTGCTTGACACTATCTGAACCTCAACTTAGTATAGTAACTCATTCCGCATGAAACCTAAACAACAATATTGCGAGGAATCAATAAATCCCTGTTTTGTTGCGTCTCGATGATATGGCAAGAGGCCTGATTCAAGGATGAATGAAAAACGTAACCGTTCACAGGTTCAGGGTTAGTGAACAGTTACTAAAAAGGAAAGGGCATAGAGATAATGACCGAGAAACAGTACCTTGTGGACGAATTGACTTTGAAGGAATCCTGGAGGATCTTTCACATCATGGCCGAATGCGTGGAAGGCTTTGAAACTCTGCCGGATGTCTATCCGGCAGTGTCTATCTTTGGCTCAGCCCGGGTTGATCCACGAAGCCATGTTTACAAGACCACGGCGAAGGTGGCTCGCTTGCTGGCCGAACATGGCTATAATGTCATTTCAGGCGGTGGTCCGGGGGTAATGGAGGCAGCCAACAAAGGAACCGCGGAAGCAGGGGGCAAATCAGTCGGGCTCCATATCCATCTCCCTAATGAACAGAAACCCAATGAATACGCAAATGTCCGTCTCGGTTTCAAATACTTCTTTATCAGGAAGCTCATGTTCGTAAAATATGCGGTAGCATATATTATCATGCCAGGAGGATTCGGTACGCTTGACGAGTTATTTGAGGCCCTCACCCTTATTCAGACTAAAAGGATCAGATACTTCCCTGTAATCCTTATGAACTCCAAGTACTGGGCCGGGCTTCTGGACTGGGTCAAGGATACCATGATTAAACATAAGACAGTCTCAGAGTCGGACTTTGAGATATTCAATGTTGTAGATTCACCCGAGGAAGCTGTGAATATTATTAGAAAAACAGTAATTGTTTAAACCCCGCCATATGAGTAGTGCCTGAACGAAAACCATATTCAGGTACGATTTTGGATTTTGGATTAATGGAATTAATTCCATCTCAGTAAAACCTCATGATTGACGCTATGTTCGTTCTCATTTCGAGGTTTTCGTTCAGAGACTAATTAGAAAAATTGTCAAATAGTTGAGTGGTTGAGTTGGAAAATAACATGGCAGGACATGGTTTGGACGACCGTGAACAGGCAAAACTCCGGTCATGGGCCCATGACTTCGGGGTAGAATTATCACCGATTCAGATTCATCTTCTCAAGATTTACCTCAAGGAATTATGGGAGTGGAACAGGCATATGAACCTGACAGGCCTGACTACCCAGGAAGGTATTATCAAAGAGCTCTTGCTTGACTCTCTTATCCCGTTACCTCTACTCCCTGACCGTGGCAGACTCCTTGATATAGGCTCAGGCGCCGGGTTCCCTGCAATTCCCATGAAAATTTGCAGGCCCGGGATTAAAGCTCACCTTGTAGACTCCAACTCCAAAAAGGCCGGTTTCCTGAAACAGGTCATCCGGATCACGAGGCTTGATCAAATAGATGTGATAAGAGGACGGGTTGAAAATAGCGGAACTCTTCTTTGCCCCGACGGATACAACATTGTTACGGCACGGGCATTGGCTCGTCTGCCTCAGACCCTTGTCTGGTGTGCACCGCATCTTATGCCAGGGGGGGTTCTTTTAACTTTTCAGGGCAGGCAGTTTGAAGACACTCTAAGGGAAAGCTCTAATGTTCTAAAAAAACACAGGCTTTATCTTCACAAATCCGTTTCCTATGTGCTGCCTGAGACAGACTGCCACAGAAATATACTCATTTTTCGGAAGAGCGACTGTAGCACAAATTAAGGCCCCCGACGCCACTTATGTTGATGATCTCGAATGGAACGCTGACCGGTTCTACCCCGCCATGAATGTCTTGTGCAGTATGGCTTCTGTCGAGGGAAGGACGAGGGGGCCTTTTAATTTTTAGGTTTCAGTCAGGTATTTGAAGGAAACATTTACCCTTGCCCTGTAAAGGGCTATCTTTCCGTTTTCGATGGTCATATCCAGTTCGATAATCTCGGCAACTCTCAAATCCTCTAAACTGGCGGAGGCTGTCTCTACGGCAACTTTTGCAGCCTCTTCCCATGATTTATCACTTGTTCCTACAAGCTCAACGATTTTGTATGTGCTTCCTGGCATTTCGATCCTCCTTTTGTCATATAGGGTTACGGCCAACGGTCAATGACTCAAAGCGTTTTAAGATCTCACCTCCTTTCACTTCAATGAATTTCTGCGACTCTCCATCTATTTTTAACCTATCATAATATCAGTTGAACAGCAACATTATTTTTCCCGAATTCAAATTTCTACTTTTAGGACCCTGTACCAGGAGGAAACCATAATGAGAATTGCTGTCATCTTGACAATTTATTTGACCTGATTTGAATCATTTGTTAGAAAATAGAACTCTTCATAGGCGCAAAATTATGGTTTCTTACATTTACAGGTAATAGCTCAATAAATAAGGGTAAAACCCTTACGGGTAAATGCCAAATAAGGAATTTAGGCGTGAGCCTTATATAGCGCCCCTGTTTTTGAGATATTACATTTGCAGGGTGATGAACCATAAACAGGGCAATAGGCTATATTTGACGTCCGGGTACCTATTCAAGCGGTACAAAACAAAAATGAAAACACGCATCGTTTGTGTTTGCTTGCGGGGAAATTACGGACAAGAACTCTACAGGATAACCGGGAGTTATGAAAAAGAAAATTATTCTAACAGAGAAAGAACTTTCTGAACGTATTGAGGAAATAGCACGGCAGGCTGTAGAGAGGAATACCTCGTTTGAAGATGTTGTGCTCGTTGGTATCCGTACTGGCGGAGCATTTCTCGCTGCTCGCCTCCAGAAGGCCATAGCCAAACTCGATGTACCTGTGCCGGATATGGGTGTGCTTGATATTACCCTTTATCGCGACGATTGGACAAGGATTGGTCCTGCTCCTGTTGTAGGTAAGACCGAGCTGCCATTTTCCATTGATAAAAAAACGGTCATTCTGGTTGATGATGTCCTTTTTACCGGCAGAACAGTCAGGGCAGCCATGGATGCGCTTATGGATTATGGCCGGCCCAAAAAGATTGAACTCGCTATATTGGTAGACAGGGGGGAGGGTAGCAGGGAATTGCCTATCATGGCGAACTATGTAGGCAGTGTTTTGGATACCGCAACAGAAGAAATCGTTAACGTCTACCTGACAGAAGAGGGCTTTTTTGACCATGTGGCTATTGAGGAAAAAAGACCTGATTCATGAAGCGCAAAAAGCAAAACAAAACAAAAAAGAAAAGAGCCTCCGATCCTTCCATAAGTGCCTCAGAAGAGGCACTTGTAAGCGACCTGATTCGGGAATTCAGGAATGCTGATCCCGCCGAAATCGCGTCCAGAGTCACCGACTTGCGCATCGCCCAAATCCTTATCGAGCGCCTGCCTGCAGATGATGAACAATCCATTCCCTTGATGATTGCCCTTGTTAAAGCCTTTGACAATAAACATGTGCGCAAGGCGGTCAAGAGAGCCTTGTTCAAACTCGAGAAAAGAGGGATCCATGTTGGGGAGCTTTACCCGAAAGAGACTCCTTCTCCGAATATCCTGAAAAAGGCTCCAAAGGAGAAACCTGTCGCGTATATCGGGCCTGTTTTAAATCTGCTTGGAACCCGGGCTATTATGATTGTAATGCAAAGGGATCTAAAGGCACAATATATGGGAGCAGGTATTGTCTCTGACGAAGATGGAATACCTCAGTTCATCTATGGTACGTTCAGTAAAAAACATATCAAGGGAATCAAAGGCAGTCTTTCAAAAGACGGCCTGCTTATAGAAACCTCTTTGTCTCATGCAGCAACAATTCTTGAGGCCGGCTATCAGAGTCATATCAAGCTTCACTCAAATGCGCCGGCAGAGTATCTTGAATTAAGGCCATGGTTGCTTGAAAATGCGTTTCTCCTTAACAGGCCGGTTGTTTACGATTGTATGTCCAAGGAATCCGTTATTGACAAGAGCATTACGTACTCAGATATCAAGCAACTGTTTAAACACGATTTGATGCAAGCCTGGATCATTGATTTTGAAGACATAAGTCCTTTCATGGAGGAAATCATAGATATTGGTGACAGTCCCATCTTTCTGTCTGAAAGCCAGAAAGCAGATCGTGCCAGGCAGATCCGGGAGAAATGTGCGAAGGAACTATTTCCCCCTGATAGACGGGCCCTGATAAAGCACAGGTTAGAGGAAATGGCATACATCTTTTTCAAGCAGGGCCATGATGAATATTCCCGTTTATCTCTAATTGCAGCCCTGAATATGGATGAGAAAGAGTCTTCTCTGAAGATGGACCCTGTAGTTGGGATCATTGTGGAACGGAGTTTCGAGTTCTACATGGATAGGATTACTGAAGAGGTTTCCGAGAAACCTGAAGAGGCAACCACGCTGCATAGCGCTCCTCGTATTATCCTCCCGTGAGAGGGTATTCGCAAATCCAGGAAAATCAACCACTTCCGGACTCCCGCTTTCGCGGGAGTGACGGCCTTGGAGATTTTCAGGTTGTCCCCATCATAACCACTGCCCTCATGGGCATTACGTTGCATCAGGCCCGGCTTAGATATATCCGACCACAAGGTCTCCCACTTCCCTTGTGCCGCAACCCATCTTCCCGGCGTCCATGCTTACAAGATCATTCTTGATCACCTTTTTTATGGCTGTCTGCAGTAGTGAAGCAGCCTCTTTTTCTTCCAAATGCTCCAGCATCATCTGGGCTGCTGAGATGGCAGCGATCGGATTGATCTTGTTCAGGCCAGTATACTTCGGGGCCGAGCCTCCGATAGGCTCGAACATGGCTACCCCTTCAGGGTTTATATTACCGCCCGCTGCAATCCCGAGCCCCCCCTGAATAATGGCCCCGATGTCCGTTATAATATCGCCGAACATATTGTTGGTGACGATGACATCAAACTGCTCCGGATTTTTGATCATCCACATGCACAGGGCATCCACATGCTGGTAACCTATGCTGATATCCGGATAATCCTGATGAACTTCGTGGAAGGTCCTTTCCCAGAGGTCAGACTCATAAACAAGGACGTTGGTCTTGGCGCAAAGTGTCAAATGTTTATCCTTGTTTCTCTTTTTGCAGTAATCAAAGGCATAGCGAATACATCGCTCCACCCCTTTTCTGGTGTTAACGGATTCCTGTATGGCCACTTCATCAGGGGTTCCTTTTTTCAGGAATCCGCCACCGCCTGCATAGACTCCTTCTGTGTTTTCCCTGACAACCACAAAATCTATATCTTCCGGCCCTTTGTCTTTAAGCGGGGTGCTTACACCGGGAAACAGGGTCACCGGCCTCAGGTTTATATAAAGGTCCAGGGCGAAACGTAAGTTCAGCAGGATCCCCTTCTCCAGGATACCCGGCTTAACGTCCGGATGCCCGATTGCCCCTAAAAAAACGGCGTCCATGGAACGTAGTTCGTCTGTTACCCCTTCGGGTACCAGAACGCCCTCCTTGAGGTACATGTCTCCGCCCAGTCCGAATTCCTTGAATTGAAAATCTATACTGCATTTGCGGGACACGGCCTCCAGGGCCTTAATCCCTTCTGCAACAACCTCCGGCCCGGTTGCATCTCCGGGGATCACGCCAATATTGTATTTGTTTGACATAGGATTTCCTTTCATTAAGCAGTCACTTGTCATTGCTCATCTGTCATTTGTCAAGACAGACGGACTCGTAAAAAGTCATCGAACAGGCCCTTAAGCTTTGTGCATCTGTACCTTTGCCCCTTTGAACCTGAGTTACGTTCATCACTTTTTCCTGTTTTCAGGTCTTAAGGCACGAACCGCTGCGCCTGCCCTCCACATTTCTGAATCACGGATTTCATTAAGCTCTTTGTCAAGTTTTTCCCTGTAATCAGGTGCACTGTTTGCTTCAAGTACCCTTTTTGTTTCCTTGCCTGCTACAACTCTCTGGTACAGATCGTCAAACAGGGGCGCCACCGCATCCCTGAATTTCGGGGCCCAGTCCAGGGCTCCCCTCTGGGCCGTAGTGCTGCAGTTTGAAAACATCCAGTCCATACCGTTTTCGCCGACAAGCCGGATAAGGCTCTGGGTGAGTTCTTCCACCGTCTCATTGAAGGCCTCGCTTGGGCCGTGTCCATTTTTGCGGAGCGTATTGTACTGGGCCTCCATAACCCCGGCAAGGCACCCCATAAGCACGCCTCGTTCTCCTGTAAGGTCACTATGCACCTCTTTTTCAAATGTCGTGGCAAAAAGATATCCGGACCCTATGGCAATGCCAAGTGCAAGCGTTCTGTCTTTTGCCCTGCCCGTAAAATCCTGATACACCGCAAAACTGGAGTTTATGCCGCTGCCATCTAAGAAATTGGTGCGTACGGTTCGTCCCGATCCCTTGGGCGCAACCATGATTACATCGATATTATCCGGGGGTATAACTCCGGTCTGTTCTTTATAGACAATTGAAAACCCGTGAGAAAAATAAAGCGCGTCCCCCTCATTAAGACATGCCTTTACCGTCTCCCATATTGCAGCCTGACCCGCATCCGAAAGGAGATACAGGATAATGCTCCCTCTTTTTGCGGCCTCCTCTATAGAAAAAAGAGTCTCAGCAGGAACAAAACCGTCATCAATCGCCTTGTTCCAATATTGCGGTTCCTCTTCGCGCTGTCCCACAATAACCTGAAACCCGTTATCTTTGAGATTCAATGCCTGTCCTGGCCCCTGCACACCGTAACCGAGCACGGCTATTGTTTCATCCGCAAGTGTTTCCCGGGCCTTTTTTAGAGAAAACTCCTCTGAAGTGATAACTTCTTCTATTACGCCGCCAAAATCAATATTCGCCATAAGATGACTCCTTTATTTTGATTTAGAAAACCTGGTTCTCTGGATCAGATCAGAGAAATTTGACTCTGCCATACTCTGGTGATTAATGAAAGTGCCTAAAGTTTATGGTGCGCCTTCGGCGAATCAATTTAATATAGACCAATTAGGCCCTTTTGAATGCCCACAACAGTTGGTCCCGTCCTATGAGCATGGATTCTTTATTGTTTTTCCCGTGCTAATGCTATTGCGCCGGTCCTTGCAATCTCTTTAATTCCCATAGGTTTCAGGAGATTCATGAATGCCGCAAGTTTATCCTCATCGCCTGTCACTTCTATTGTATAACACCCCGTACCCACGTCCACGATCCTTCCACGGAATATATCTACTACCCGCAGGATTTCCGCGCGATTCTCACTTTTTGCCCTGACTTTTACAAGGGCCAGATCGCGCTGTACAAACGCTGTTCCAGTGAACTCGAACACCTTGATCACATTGATAAGTTTGTTAAGCTGTTTTTGTATCTGCTCCAGGATTGCCATATCACCAAGGGTCACAAGGGTGACCCTTGATACAAGCGGGTCAATCGTTTGAGATACACAGAGGCTTTCGATATTAAACCCCCTTCCGGAGAAAAGCCCTGAGATTCGTGAGAGCACTCCTGGTTGATTATCCACGAGCATGGAGAGTATGTGTTTTTCTTGCTTGTTCTCGTTCATATCAGTTGCCCCTTTGTTACTCCTGAATAGTTGCAAGTCGGACTACACCAACAGCATATCTGTAATGGGGGCCCCTGCCGGAACCATGGGATAAACCCCCTCTTCTCGCTCAACCATAAACTCCATAATTACTGTCCCCGGAGTTGAAAGACCCTGCTTAAGAACCGGCTCCACTTCATCGGGTGCAGTGGCCCTTAAACCGACTGCGCCATATGCCTCCGCAAGCTTGATGAAATCCGGCGCGTGTTCCATTCCTGTGCATGCATAACATTTCTTGTAGAATAGTTCCTGCCACTGCCGCACCATTCCCAAATAACGGTTGTTCAATATGACCACCTTGACGGGCAAGTTAAACTGGACCGCCGTGGCCATCTCCTGGATATTCATCTGGATACTACCATCCCCCGCGATATTAACCACTATCCTGTCAGGATGTGCAACCTGTGCGCCTATCGCGGCGGGCAGGCCGAATCCCATGACACCCAGACCACCTGAAGTAATAAAACAATTAGGCTCGTCAAAATGATAGTACTGGGCGGTCCACATCTGATTCTGCCCCACTTCGGTCGTGATGATGGCCTTGCCCTCTGTCAATTTATATAATTTTTCGATCACATGTTGCGGCTTGATGACCTCCGTTTCTTCATAGGCCAAGGGCCTGGTGCTCTTCCATTCCTGGATCTGGTTTAACCACTGCACACGTTGACCTGTTATGCTGTTCAGATCTTCCTTGTCCAACAGATCATTAAGCAGTTTAAGTGTCACTTTACAGTCACCAACTACCGGAATGGAAACTGGTACGATCTTCTGAATAGAAGTGGGATCGATGTCGATATGAACGATCTTGGCATTCGGCAGAAACTCATCTGTCTTGCCGGTCACGCGATCATCAAAGCGGGCACCGACAGCAATGAGAAGGTCGCATGAAGCTGATGACATATTGGCCCTGTATGTACCGTGCATACCAATCATGCCTAACCACAACGGGGTTTTTGTTGCAAAAGCACCAAGTCCCATAAGTGTGGCAGTGACAGGGGCCTGGATCTTATTGGCCAGCTCTCTCAGCTCTGCAGAGGCCTTTGAAAGGATCACACCGCCTCCCGCTAAGATCAGGGGCTTCCTGGCCTTCCTGATCAGCCGTACCACTTTGTGCAACTGGTTGATATTTGGTGTATATGTTGGGTGATAAGACTCAATCTTCACATCTTTTAGTGCTTTGTAATTTGTTTTCATGGTCATCAGGTCTTTCGGAAGATCCACAAGAACGGGTCCGGGCCGCCCTGAAGACACGATGTGAAAGGCCTCTTTAATAACCTTGGCCAGGTCCTCAACACGAGTGACCAGGTAATTGTGTTTGGTGCATGGCCGCGTAATCCCGACTATATCGACTTCTTGAAAGGCGTCATTTCCGATGAGACGAGTTGGCACCTGGCCGGTAAGTATGACAACCGGAATTGAGTCCATATAGGCTGAGGCAATCCCGGTCACGGTGTTTGTGGCCCCGGGGCCTGATGTCACGAGACAGACACCCACACCGCCCTTTGCCCTGGCGTATGCGTCCGCAGCATGAACAGCAGCCTGTTCCTGGCGAACCGTAATATGCCTGATATCCGTTCGCACCAGTTCATCATAGACATCCAGAACAGCACCACCTGGGTAGCCGAAGATCGTGTCAACCCCTTCTTCTTTCAAGGCCTGCATCAATATCTGTGCCCCTGTAAGTTTGATAGTAAACACCTCCTTTTGTGTGAAATTGCCTCAAGCGGCCATTTTTTTCCTTATGTAGTCTACAAGTCCCCCTGCATCAATGATTTCTCTCATGAATTCAGGGATTGGCTTTGCAAAGAAACGCCTGGCGCCATCCGGGTCGGCAATCTCGCCGGAGCTCAGGTCCACGGACACGTCATCGCCTTCTGAAAATGCGTCAGCAGCCTCCGTGGATTCCAGGATAGGCAGACCGATATTAAAGGCATTCCTGTAAAATATCCTGGCAAAGCTCTTTGCGATGATCACGCTGATGCCGGCAGCTTTGATAGCTAACGGGGCGTGCTCCCTGGACGAGCCACATCCAAAATTGATCCCCGCAATGATAATGTCTCCGGGCTGCACCGTACGCGCAAAATCAGGTTTCACATCAACAAAACAGTTTTTCGCCAGTTCATTCTTGTCTGATACGTTCAGAAATCTTGCAGGAATAATCAAGTCGGTATCTACATGGTCACCAAATTTCCATATCTTGCCTTTGGATTTCATAACTTCGGGTCTCCTTGCTTTTTCTAAATGTCGTCCGGGGACGCTATTTTCCCCAACACGGCCGAGGCAGCAGCTACGGCCGGACTTGCGAGATAAACCTCACTTCCCGGATGCCCCATACGGCCAATAAAATTCCTGTTTGTCGTTGAAATGGCCTTTTCTCCATCTGCCAGTACGCCCATGTGACCACCTAAACAAGGCCCACAGGTGGGAGGACTGATTACAGCTTTTGCATTGAGGAGGGTTGTTATGATCCCTTCCTGAATTGCTTCTTTGTATATGCGCGGTGATCCCGGGATTACGATGAGCCTTGTGCCCCTGGCAACGGACCTCCCTTTTAAAATCCCGGCAGCAACCCGCAGGTCTTCAATCCGGCCATTGGTGCATGACCCGATCACGACCTGGTCCAGCCTTACAGAGCCAATCTCGGATACAGGGAAAACATTATCCGGGGAATGGGGAGCCGCAACCTGGGGTCCAATTTGATCAACATCTATCTCGACAACCCTCGCATATTGTGCGTCCGGATCACTTGCCCAATAATGACCTTTTCGCTCTGATCGTTGCTCCACATAGGCACGAGTTATGTCATCAGGCTCAAAGATGCCATTCTTGGCTCCTCCTTCCACGGCCATGTTTGCCATGGTGAGACGTTGATCCATTGAGAGACCTTGAATTACCTCTCCGGCAAACTCCATTGTCTCGTAAACTGCGCCTTCCACACCTATCAGACCCAGGGTAAACAGGATAAGGTCCTTGCCTCCAACCCATGGCTTCAGGTTACCTTTGTAAATGAGTTTTATTGTAGCCGGCACCTTGAGCCAGATCCGGCCTGTCCCCAGGATCACCCCCAGGTCCGTACTTCCCACACCTGCTGAGAATGCCCCAAGTGCCCCATACGTGCAAGTATGACTGTCCGCTCCAATGACAAGGTCTCCGGGTATAACAAGGCCCTTTTCAGGTAGGATAACATGTTCAATACCGGAATCTCCAAGTTCAAAGTAGTGCTTGATGTTGTGCTTCGAGGCAAATTCAGACATGATTTTTGCCTGTTGAGCCGAAGCGATGTCCTTATTTGGGACAAAATGATCAGGAACCAGGGCAATTCGTTCAGGATCAAAGACGTCTTTCGGGCCCAACTCTTCAAAAACACGAAAGGCCAAGGGCGCAGTAATATCATTGGCCAGGGCCAGATCCACGCTTACGTCAATCAGTTCCCCCGGGCTCACTGAATCCTTTCCTGCATGTGAAGCGAGGATTTTTTCTGTAATGGTCATTGCAATCGTCATTATGTATCCTTATTGTCCCATTCGGAAAATGGGAGACAAACTCCCGCCCTCAGGCGAAGACTGTAATCTAAACAATGCAATTAGCGGTTAGCCGTTAGCTATTAGCTGCATAAAATCAATTAGTTGGCAGGCAATACAGTTTCATCAAAAAATGAAAGTTTCAATTCAGCGTAAAGTTATACAAATGCTTGTAGCATTTAAGCTAACGGCTAATTGCTAAAAGCTAATTGCAGATTTAAGGTGTAATATGTCGTGTTTTGTATTTGATGTTTTGTGTTTGAAATCCGCAATCCAAAATTCCGGCTTGTCCGGGTTAAGGTGTACTCTGTTCCGGTTTCAAAGTGGGGTTGGTTTTCATATATTCAAGGCGATTGAGACCATTTATATACGCCTTGGCACTGGCCAGGATCACGTCCGAATCAGACCCCTTGCCAAGGGCCACAAGACCATTCTCCTTGAGCCGCACGGTCACCTCACCCTGCGCATCCATGCCGCCTGTAATAGAATTTACAGAAAAACGCAAGAGCCTGGAACTGGTGCCGATCAGTTTGGCTATTGTGTTATATGCGGCGTCAATAGCCCCCACGCCAAATCCTGCACCCTGGATTTCACGTCCTTTGACCTTCAATTTGACTGTTGCGGTAGGCACGGTAAAGGTTCCACAAACCACATTGAGGTAATCCAACTGATATACATCCGGAACCCGCAAGATTTCTTCAGCCACTAACGCTTCTATATCCTCGTCGAGGATCTCTTTGCGTTTGTCGGCAAGTTCCTTGAATTTTTTAAACAGTTTGTCTAATTCCTCTTTTGTAAGGTCATAGCCCATTTCCTCCAGCCTGTCTCTGAAGGCATGTCTCCCGGAATGCTTGCCAAGCACCAGGCGATTGCTGGCAAGTCCGATTGTCCGGGCGTCCATAATCTCATAAGTCATCCTGTGTTTCAGGACACCGTCCTGATGTATGCCGGCTTCATGGGCAAAGGCATTGGCACCTACTATGGCCTTGTTAGGCTGCACAACCATACCTGTTATCATGGTTACCAGTCGACTCGCAGGATATATCTCCTCGGTATTGATGCTGCTCATCAAATCCACGTGGTCTTTGCGGGTGTACAGGCCCATCACTACTTCTTCGAGGGATGTGTTTCCGGCCCTCTCGCCGATCCCGTTGATGGTTACCTCTGCCTGTCGTGCCCCTGCCCTGAGCCCTGCCATGGTATTTGCCGTGGCCAGGCCCAGATCGTTGTGACAGTGGATACTCAGCACAGCGCGATGAATATTCGGCGTATGCTGCCGCACGTAAGAGATTAGCTGGCCGAATTCATCAGGCATTGCATAACCCACGGTATCCGGCAGGTTTACTGTAGTTGCGCCTGCCTCGATTGCGACCTCGAACACACGGCACAAAAAGTCCCGGTCACTCCTGGACCCATCCTCGGCTGAAAATTCCACATTGTCGGTAAAAGACTTGGCATACCTGACCGTCTCAAGAGCGGTCTGGACGACCTGTTCACGGGACATTTTGAGCTTGTGCTTCATGTGTATATCCGATGTAGCAAGAAACACATGAATTCTTGGCTGGGCAGCATCCTTGATAGCACCCCAGGCAAGATCAATGTCATCCTTGGAAGTCCTTGCCAGCCCGGTTACCTGCACATTTCGGATTTTTCCTGCAATTAGTTTGACGGCCTCAAAATCGCCCTTTGATGCTGCTGGAAACCCTGCTTCCATGACATCCACTCCAAGCCTTTCAAGCTGTATGGCAAGGCGCAGCTTTTCAGCGGCATTCATGCTGGCTCCGGGAGACTGTTCACCGTCCCTGAGCGTTGTATCAAAAATAATAATTCGATCCATCTTGAAATAATCTCCTTTATCATTCCTACAGACGTTTTTGCGGACAAAACGTGCCGGCTTCGTAAAAAACCCATCTTCTGCGTTGCGCTTCATCTTTAGTCACGATTGATTCCATTAATCCAAAATCCAAAATCGTGCCTGAACAGGGTTTTCGTTCAGGCAATAATTACGCCTCATTCCTCAGGTGAGTTTATCCTGAGCTTGCTGAAGGACCCGCCACAGACTTCCACGTATCTGGAAATCTGCGGCGGGTTCCCCCATCTTGTTGCTGCTGTTTGTTTCCATCTCTCAATCTCCGCTCGGTTCTTTGCAAAGCTTGTACTGAAGGCTGTCCACAAGTGCCTGCCAGCTTGCTTCAATTATATTCTCTGAAACACCAATAGTAGACCATACCTCTCTGGAGTCCCTTGATTCTATCCGCACCCTTACCTTGGCTGCAGTCGCATCACTGCCATCTATAACACGAACCTTGAAATCTACCAAGGCCATGTCATTAATACCCGGAAAAAACTTGGATAGGGCTTTTCTCAGGGCGTTATCAAGTGCGTTTACCGGGCCATCCCCTTCGGCCGCTGTAATCTCGTGATCGTCACCCACGGAAATCTTTATAGTTGCGTGTGAGGAGCTCGGCCCTGTCCGGTTCTTTTCAGTGGTCACCCGGAAGGACTCAAGGTGAAATGGTTCTTTGAACTGGCCGGTCGCCTTTTTGATCAAGAGCTCCAGAGAGCCCTCTGCTGCCTCAAATTCAAACCCCTGATCTTCCAGTTTTTTTATTTCACTAACAATTTTCCGGCTGTCATAGCCATTATCCCCAAGCTTGATATCCATTTCCAATGACTTATACTCAATGTTCCCCTTACCGGAAAGATCAGAGACAAGCACACGTCGCCTGTTTCCTACCTTTTCCGGCTCAATGTGTTCATAAGCAGAGGGATCTTTCAAGATGGCGCTCACATGGACTCCACCCTTATGGGCAAAAGCGCTGTTACCTACAAAGGGGCGTTGGTTCAACGGGGGCACATTGGCTATCTCGCTCACGAAACGCGAAAGTTCCGTTAATTGTTTTACTTTCTCGGACGAAACACAATCATATCCCATTTTGAGACGGAGATTTCCTATAACAGATATCAGATCCACATTTCCACACCGTTCTCCGTATCCGTTGATAGTCCCCTGAACCATTGTAGCCCCTGACTGGACGGCCGTCAGGGAATTGGCAAGTGCAAGACCGCAGTCATTGTGTGCATGGATTCCGACAGGAACTGTCATGCCGGCTGTAACAACCTTTATTATAGTGTATATCTCTTGAGGCATGGACCCGCCGTTTGTGTCGCATAAGACGATGAAATCTGCGCCCCCGCTCATTGCGGCCCTCAGTGTCTTGATGGTATAATCCGGGTTGTGTTTGTAACCATCAAAAAAATGCTCTGCATCGTAGATCACTTCCCGGCCCTGCTTTTTTAAATAGGCTACGGTGTCTTCAATCATTGCCACATTTTCATCGAGAGATACGCCTAATATCTTTGAAGCATGAAGATCCCAGCTCTTGCCGAAAACCGTAATGGCTTGCGTTTCTGCCTTGAGAAGTGCCTTAATGTTTTCGTCATCCTCCGGACGGATTTGAGCACGCCTTGTGCTCCCGAATGCGGTGATCTTTGCGGTGTGAAAGGATTCCTTTTTAGCCATCTCAAAGAATCGTGCATCCTTAGGATTAGAACCCGGCCACCCGCCTTCGACATACTGAATGCCGAAGTCATCGAGCTTTAGTGCTATCCGCAGTTTGTCTTCGGCTGACAGGTTGACCTGCTCCCCCTGGGTTCCATCCCTCAGGGTTGTATCATAAAGGATAATCTGGTCGGACATGGCGGTTTCCTCAGTGTTCAAAAAAAAATCCGTTACCAGGAGGACCTGATAACGGATTTTGGTGTGTCTTATTTAAGGCTTCAGATCATTATCAGGACCGGTTCTTTTGGCTTTAATACCAACAGAGCAAGCAACAAGGATACAAGTATCCCCGCTGCGTTGATAATTATGATAATATTGCTTATAAAACCCATCATGTTACCCAATCCTGATGCATCCGCAAAAACTCGAAATTGCATTCTCATTTTCACAAAAAAGAACTAAGAAAAAGAGGCTAATTTAATTAATTCTTTGTGTCAAGTATTTTTTCAATTGACTAAAGGAACTGTACAAGCAATTCTTGAAGATACGTTTTCCAGGGCACAACCAGTACATCTTCAATACGGTAAGCATTTTCAACCGGGGCTATGACATGCAAGGGAACATCCGGATATTCAGATCGAAAAGATCGCAGGCCGCTTAGATGGGCACCAGAGATATGACTCTGAGACTTAATCTCAAAAGCACCGACTATTCTGCCATATTTTTCGATGACCAAATCCACTTCCGCCCCGTGGTTCGTACGCCAGAAATAGATGCCAGCCTCGCTTTGGGAATAGTGCAAAAGGCGATAGGTTTCAAGGATAATAAACTGTTCAAAGAGGCGTCCTCTCCTTACCGGTTCGAGAGGTGCAGTGAGTTGGCGAATAAGGCTGTTGGTTATTCCAAGATCAAAAAGATAAAATTTCGCATGGGATACCATCCGTTTTCTGAGGCTTTTTCTCCACGGTTGTAGACGAATGGAGATTAAGGTGTCCTCAAGAATCTCATAATATGCCTGAACCGTTCTTGTGGCCACATGACAGTCCCTGCCTATGGACGTAAAACTGATCAATTCTCCGCATTGACTGGCCGCCAGATCAAGGAGCCTGGAAAAACCGCCTAGATTTCGGACGAGTCCCTCGGCATGGATTTCTTCTCTCAAATAAGTTTCGGTATAACTGTTCAGGATGTCGAATTTTTCTTCCGGGCTGCGGTCATAAACAGCGGGCAAGCTCCCGAATCGCAGCACTTCATCCAGGGAAAATGTGTCTGCTATTTCCTGATAAACAAAAGGGAAAAGGTGTCGTTGCACAGCACGTCCGGCAAGGAGGTTGATTCCGCCTTTCCTCAACTTGCAGGCACTGCTGCCGGTCATCAGGAACTGACATCCTGTTTTTTCAATGAGAAAATGAACTTCATTGAGCAGCTCAGGAACTCGCTGGATTTCATCGATGAATATCCGCCGAATCCCTTGTCTCTCGATTTTTTCAACTGCTTCAAGCCGCAGCATATCAGGATGCTTGGAATATTTCAGAAATTGATCTGTCTTTAACAGATTTATTTTCCAGACTTCCGAGGTAAATAGGGCGTTAACGAGAGTACTCTTTCCGGTCTGCCGAGGTCCAAACAGGAAGAATGACCGATTTGAGGGAAGATTGCAAATTCTTGATATCATGTTGCAGGATTGTACGGTAGTCCTGCAACAATGTCAAGAAAATCAGTCTGCAGGATGGGGGACGGTCAGGGATAGGGGACATGAGCTGGGGGATTTGCGCTGTTCATGACCTGCCTTAATTACAGGCGAATTCTGCCATGCAAAATGACTTCACCCCAAAAAATTCGAGGTCGATCCCTGAAATATCAGCAACTTGGCGCTTCCGCGAATGATTTTACGTATCTGCTCAATAATTAGTGGCATACGAGACAGCCCACTTGAACCCCGATTTATTGAGCAGATACGGTTCATTCCCAATTAGCTGCAAGATTAACCGTAAATTTAGCACAACTTAGTAAGTTGATACCGTATTGAAAATCCTTCTGTCAAAAAAATCTAAATTCCAAATCCCGGGGATACAATAGTAGATTATTGACAATTGGTGTCAGTTAAGACATTATGTATCCATGGCACGCGCAATAAAAATGGGACCTTCCATTATCTTTGAAAAGAAAGGCAAGACTGCTTACGTCATTTTGAACCGCCCGGAATATAATAATGCCATTAATCTCGAAATGAGGCAGGGTCTTTGTGATGCATGGAAGGAGATAGAACAGGACCCTGATATCTGGTCAGTGATTGTGACCGGCGGGGAAAGGGTTTTTTCAACAGGCCAGGATGTAATCGAACTGGCGGAATTCAAGAAGAAACAGCCAACAGCTGATTTACCCTTAAATGATCTAAACACTTTTGGGGCCAACGTGGGGAAACCCGTTATTGCAGCAATCAGCGGATATTGTTTAGGTTTTGGTTTTCTACTGACAATGGTGGCAGGCGACATCCGGATTGCTTCTCATACCGCAGAATTCGGCATGCCTGAAGTAAAAATCGGAGTTCCCCCCTCGCTCGGCATTCCTGCTTATGTTGCCAAATGCTTTCCCCCGGCTGTTGCCATGGAACTGTTTATTTTGGGGAACAATATCACGGCTGAACATGCCTTTCGATTGGGATATGTCAATAAGGTTGTTGCACCTGAAGATTTACTTCAAACAGCAGAGGCCTATGCCGAGAGGATAAACAGTTTCAGCCCGCTTATTGTAAAGAACATAAAAGAGGTGTTTAAAAAGATCACAGACCCGGACCCAGGGGCAATTGCTCTATCAAATGCGATGTGTCTCCTGGGCCGTCACAGTGAAGACTATATCGAGGGACCGCTGGCCTTCAGAGAAAAGAGAAAGCCGGAATGGAAAGGGCGATAGCCCTTCCCTGAACCGTCTTACAGGGCCCTGAGAACGAGTTCCGCCACGTCCAAGACCTCCAGACTATCCTCAAGGCCTTCGGATATAACTGCATCTTCGAACATCCTTGCACATTGCGTGCATGCAACAACCAGGATGCCGGCCCCTGTATCAAATGCATTCCTGACTCTTATCCTGTTAGGGCTATCCTGACCTCCCCCCAAAATATCAGTAAAGAAATTTCCCCCGCCACCTCCGCAGCAAAAGGCATTCTCCCTGTTCTGATCCATCTCAATCAGTTCAAGTCCGGGAATAGCCCTCAGAACCTTTCGTGGTGCCTCGTATTCCCCGTTATGCCGTCCCAGGTAGCATGGATCGTGTAAGGTTACCCGGGCTTTATATTCATTGAGTGGAATCTTTTTTGACTCAATCAAGGAGGCAAGCATTTGAGTATAATGGTAGACTTCGAATTCTCCACCAAGTTCCGGGTAGTCCCTAATGAAGGTGTTGAAGGCATGAGGGTCAAGTGTGATGATCTTTTTTACCCCGAGTTCTTTGAATAAAGAAATATTGCCTTCAGCGAGTAATTTAAACAAACCTGCCTCTCCAAGTGCCCTGACCTCATTTCCGTCACACATCTCTCTGCTGCCAAGAATCCCTAAAGAAACCCCGCTCTTCGCAAGGAGCGTTCCTACTGCTTTTGCGATCTTTTTTCCCTTTTCATCATATGAACCCACACAACCGGTATAGAACAGATACTCATGGCCGTCATAGGATTTAACCGGGGTATCGTGCGCCCATGCCCCTCGCTCTTTGGCCGGTTCTTTGTACGGATTTCCATGGATATTGATGCTCTTCAGGTAATCTCGTACAACAGGAGGTATAATTCCTTGGTTGACCAACTCTTCCCTGGCCGCGATAATGATGTTGACCAGGTCATCGCTGAACGGGAATACGCAATGCTCAACACAACTGGCACAGGTTGCGCATGAAAAGATGATTTCCTGAAAACGCTCGCTGTTCTTTATCTCATTGTTGAGCCATGCCCTTATCAACCACATCCTCCCCCCGGGCGCATAAGTATCGAACCTGAATTTCCGGTAGGAAGGACAATTAAAATCAGAATAATCACTCGTGAACTTGCAGTAACCGCACCGAAAGCATCTATGAACAATCTCCTCATATTTCATCTACGCTACCTCCCAGTTCCCCGGATTCATAATCCCATTGGGGTCTAAGTTCTTCTTGATCATCTTCATGAGATCCAGTGTGTGCGGGTCCATTTTCTCAATGGCCATTTTTTGTTCATCCACTGTCGGTTTCCAGAACACGCCACCTGCTCTAAGGGCATATTCGCCGGCCTCATGCAGGGCCTGCCTGGTCCTGTCCAGCATGCCGGAATCTGCCCGGTTGAATGTAAAGGAAAAGGCAAACATCATACAATGACCCCTGCCGATAACCCTGGCAGTTGCGTGGTACTTGAGATCATACTTTGCGGCCAGCTCGTCTAATTTTCGAGCGCACTGGGGATATTTCTCGATCACAATGATTGGCCCGGAATATTCGAACCCACCGCCCTTTGTCACGTCTGCAAAGGTGCTGGCACTTCTCTGTGGCATCTCTAAGAGTGTTTCTTTCATGCCTGAGGCCACTGACATGAATCCTCCGTCCTTGTTCTTAATAAACCTGTCAAGTGCATGGAAGATCATTTTTCTTTTAAACTCAAGTTCTTCGTCTGTATCACCTGTGTAATATATCACAACGTGCTGGTTGTCTTTGAATATCATGGGTAATGGCTGGGCAAATACGTTTATGTCTTCCACCATTTCGGTGTGGGTAAGCTCATAGATAATTCCCGGGATAAAGTCCTCGCTATCCGTTATAAATATCTCCACGTCTCTCATCTTCTTTTTAGGATAGAGCTTAATAGCTGCCTTTGTGATAATACCCGTGGCACCGAACCATCCCAAAAAGAGCCCGGACAAGTCAGGGAGTGGTGCCCCTTTTGAAAACCAGTCCGGAGAAAGAGAACATGATCCAATCTTGCAGATATCCCCGGAGGCCAGGACAACCTCTAATCCGGAAACCATGTCGGAATTAAAACCATACTGCTGTGACAGCCTGCCCTGGCCGTGTATCATCACATTTGCCACTACGGTTGCTGTTGCAGGAGAGTCAGGGATACTGAATCGCAGCCTTGGATGGTTCCTGTCGAGATACGCCTTCAATAAACCGGTAGAGACACCTCCTTCAACTATGACATAGCGAGCATTTTCATTGACCTCAATGATCCTGTCCATCCTTTTCATATCGATCACTATGCCGCCTTGCAGGGGGATGACAAGGCCACTCAAAGACATGCCTGCACCCATGGGGACGACCGGTATTTTTTCACTGACTGCAAGTCTCACGATCTCCTGGATCTCTTCAGCAGTCTTGGGTAAAACCACACAGTCGGGTTTATGGGCCGACATTAATCCGGGATCTCGTCCATAGAAATACAGCTCCTCGGGCTGATTGGAGACAAATTGCGGGCCTACTATTTCTGAAAGCAAACGGATGATATCACTCATGCTATGCTACCTCCATATCCGGTTTTTCACCTATGGCCAACCTGCAGAGCTCGACTATGTGAATCGGCTTTATCCCTCTCTTGGCGACCTTGGCGGCCAGTGCATTCTGACAGCCGTGGCAGTTAAAGATGCAATACTCAGCACCGTTTTCCTCCATATCGTCTATGTTTCTCGTCTGCACATCATTTGCAAGCTCATAGCCGTACATTGCCCTGAAAATACTCCCGCAGCACAGGGCATTTTCTCCCTCATATGTTCTCTGAACCAGATCAATACCTATCAGCTTCATTATATCTTCCACAAAATGATGCGTATCAGCGCAAAGCCGGTTGGAGCATGGCCTTTGGTAGGCAACCCTGTAATTCAAGGGCCTTATCTCGTCACGAAGTTCCTGCAGTCTTTCGTAAAGGTATTCAAAATAATGAACAGACTTAAAAGGGATCTCCATACCATATGCGGGCGCAAGGGAGGTGAATGCGGCGTAACACTCATCATGCATGAACACAACCTCTTTGACCCTTAGTTTCTTGAAATTGTCTATGACCATGGGAAGTCTTTGTTTTATTATGGAAGTATCCGCGAAATGTATGTAGACAACATTGCAGAAGAACTCCTGGCCGAAAACGTACGACGGCATATCATCATCAAAAAGCTTCCCCTGAACTGATTGCAGGAACTGAGGCATAAAACCAAAAGACAGTATTTTTTCCTTTATCTCTCCGAGTTCATATTTGCCCCTGGGTTCTCCAATGTTGATCCACTGTCTCGTAATAGCACGTGGTGCGGTCAGAATACCTTTTTCCTGTCTTCTCTCTGTAATGAGATAAAAAGGATGATTCCCTCTCTTGCAATATTCCTCGCAGGAATAACAGGTCACGCAATCTTGAAGCACAGAAGAGTCATCTCCTTTAAATATCTTCAGCATTTCCACTTTTGCATCATTTGTCTCAAAATTCATGTACTGACACTTAACGAGACAATCACAGGTCGTGCAGGATTTACAGAGATTTTCGTCAAATTTTAGCGCAAACATATATCCCCCTTTTGATTCGATTGGATTAAGCGTACCATCTAGAAATCCTTCATTTCCTCACGAATCTTTTTTCTCAGCCTGACATTCCCACTTGAAAGTTCTTCTGCCTTATGGAAATGAAATCTTGATTTCTGGATTTGCCTCAAATTTTTAAAGTACAGGCCGAAGTTGTAATGGGCCAGGGCCAGTTGGTTCTTGTTTCCGTAACAAATACCGAGACGGTAATAGACCTCGTTGCGCGTCTTTCCGAAAGCGGTCAGTCTCTTAAACAGGGCTATGGCTGTGTCATACCGGCCAAGGTGTTCATTGGATAACCCCAAAAGATAAGTCACTCTTCTATTTCCCTCGTCTAAGTTGAGGGCCTGCTCAAGCACGGATATCGCCTTCCTGTCTTGTCCTCTCATCTGGTAGGCCTCACCAAGGTGTATCAATGCAGGGACAAATTCAGGGTTTTTTTCTAATGACTTTTTCAGTTGTTCGATTGCCGGCACGTATTCTGAGTCACATAGGTATACAAGACCCAGGCCAAAGTGCGGCAGAAAGGATTCAGGGAGTTCTTTTATTTCGCGATCGAATATCCTTTTGGCTTCGTCGGGCTCCATGCATTTTGCCGTAACAACGGTCTTGAAAACAGGGAAAAGTTCTCGAAAAAAGGTCGCTTCATTCTTTGCTTCTCCGGGTTCATAACCGCTCATCAGGCTTTCAAGATTGGACATTCTTTCAGGGCCGGTGGGGTGGGTCAAGAGGTAAGCCGGAATCTTATTAGACCCAAGCCATTGTCCTTTTGCAAGTTTTTCAAGGGCTCCGATCATTCCAGCGGGATTATAGCCTGCTGCTTTCATGTATTTGAATCCCAATTGATCGGCCTGTCGTTCGTCGGTCCGGCTGTAACTTAGCTGTGCCTGTTGTGCAGCGGCCAGGGATCCGGTAATCAGGGGTCCGCTTGCTGAGCCGCCGATGAGTATCCCGGCCAGGACCCCGGCCAGGGTAGCCAGACCTATCATTTTGTTCTGTTCGATCCTTTGGGACAGGTGCCTCGCTGCAACGTGACCAATTTCATGGCATATAATGGCTGCAAGCTCGTCGATATTGTCAAGGGCCTCTATTAGACCTGAGAAAATAAAGATGTGGCCGCCCGGAGCTGCAAAGGCGTTCAGCATATTCGTCTCAATAATATAGAACTGAAACGGGAAATGCTTGGTTTCCAATGGCCTGATCAGGTAATGGCCTAATTCATTGATATATTTATTGGCGAAGTTATCATCGAGAAGCTGAAATCTTTCTTGGATTTGGACCAGGAATTCCCGGCCCATAATAGTCTCTTCCTCGGTCGAAAGCGCGAATGCCCGAGGTGTCGGCAGACAGTAAGGAGAAAAAAGCAGAGCAAAGATGATTGCGGAAATAACAGGCCTTGTATAAAAATGACATCCCAGCCTCAAGATTCAACACCCCCAAGGTTTTCATTTTTCAGATCGACCCGTGGCGCTTCAATCCAGAGCCCTTCTAAGTCATAGAACTCTCTGAAGGGCTTATAAAACAACTGGATCACAACGTCACCATAATCCATCAAGACCCAATGGCCTTCTTTTTCGCCTTCAACACCATAGGCCCTGAACCCCTCCTCACGCATTCTTCTTTGCAGGTGGCGCGTAATGGCCTGAACCTGCCTGCTGGAATTTCCGCTGGCAATAAGAAAAAAATCAGTAAAGGATGTGAGCTTTCCCACCTTGAACAAGACCGGATCAATGGCCTTTCTCTCCCTGATAATCTTGAGACATAATCTTGCCTTATCGATGGTTTCAGACCTCGTTAAGTGGTTATTATTGTTTGATTTCATATCCTTTTCCTAAAATTGTGTAAATTCAAAAATGATGGTCTCGTAAAAAGTCGGATATCGAATTTTTCTTGTTTGTAACCTCTTGATATTATTACAGACCATTTTCACTTTTTGTGCCTTTTGCGTCTTTTTGCGGCTCCATCAAAATTTATATAATCCATTTTGAATGATGTATTGCCGGACCGGTTCCGGGACCAGGAAACGAATGGACTTGCCTATCCCCACCATCTCCCTTATGCGTGTGGAGGATATGTCCAGTAGTGTAAGGGCCTTGAGCACTATTGTCTTACCGGTTGGCGTAACAAAAGTGTCAGCCTCCAGGGCCTTTTTGGCACCGGGAGCAAGATCCATGATAAGTGACTCTATTCCTTCAGGTGGATAACCCGCACGTTGGATAATTACAAAGTGGTTATAATCAAGAAATTTATGATATTCTCTCCATGTCTTAATTTCAATGAATGCGTCCATGCCCAGGATAAAAAAGATCTCAGGGGCAGGACTGAACTTATAATAGAGTTCTTTGACGGTTTCAATTGAATAAGAAAGGCCTGGCCGTTTCCCTTCCATATCAAGGGCCTCGATCATAAGAGAATCGCCAAGAGCCAGACTTACCATGGCAAGCCGGTGTTCAAATGAAGTGACGGATTCCTTGATTTTGTGAGGAGGAGAAGCAGAGGGAATCAGATAGACTTTTTGTAAATCCAATTCCTGGCCTATCTCCTCTGCTGAGCGCAAATGGCCCAAATGAATCGGATCAAAGGTCCCGCCCAGGATTCCTATTTTCAAGAGAGCCCCCACTTATTTTGGTTTCGATTATTGGGCTTTGACTCGTAGTGCGTGACCCGAATTATTCCCTGATCTGCCCCTGGCCATAGACAATAAATTTTGTCGTTGTCAACTCTTCCAGTCCCATGGGTCCGAAGGCATGAAGCTTTGATGTATTAATGCCGATCTCTGCTCCAAGACCCAGTTGGTTTCCGTCATTAAACCTTGTAGAAGCATTCACCAGGACCACTGAAGAATCCACCTCTGTCAGGAAGCGCTGGGAGCGTCCGTAATCATTAGTAATAATAACCTCAGTATGATTGGAACCATATCTTTCAATATGATCAAGGGCTTCTTCCATGCTCGCGACGACCCTGACAGCAAGAATGAGATCAAGAAATTCAGCCGGCCAATCAGACTCAACAGCCGCTTTTGTACCGGGGACGAGTTCAACCGTCCTCGGGCATCCCCTGATCTCCACACCGGCATCAGTGAAACGTTTCAGCATGGCAGGCAGAAAGGCCTCAGCAACACCTTCATGAACAAGCATGGTTTCCATGGCATTGCAGACCCCCGGTCTCTGGACCTTTGAATTAAAACATATGTCCCGGGCAGTTCCAGGATCAGCGGATTCATCCACGTAGACATGGCATACGCCCTTGTAATGTTTCAGCACAGGGACACGGGAATTGCTTGTCACAAAACGTATCAGCCCCTCGCCTCCTCTCGGGATAATCATATCGAGATAGTCTTCGAGACTAATAAGGATTTTTACCGCTTCTCTGTCTGTCGTAGGTATCACCTGGATTGCCTTTTCCGTCAACCCTGTCTCCCTGAGGACATCTCCCAAGAGCTGTGCAAGAAACATATTTGAGTGAATAGCCTCAGACCCCCCTTTGAGGATTACCGCATTACCGGATTTCAAACACAGGCCCGCAGCATCGACCGTCACATTGGGACGGGATTCATAGATAAATCCGATCACGCCAATCGGGATACGTATCCGCCCCACATGCAGGCCGTTGGGTCTTTTCCACATGCCTGTGACCTGGCCGACAGGATCAGGCAAGGCGGCCACCTCTCTCAGGCCCTGTGCCATTTCTTCTATGACCTGTTGATCTAAAGTCAAACGGTCTATCATGGCAGAAGACATCCCTGCTGCCTCGGCCTGAGACAGGTCCTTGCGGTTCTCTTCTATTATATCAGACTGTCTCTCAATTAGTCTGTCTGCCATCAACTCAAGGGCTCTATCTTTTTGAGCCGTTCCGGTCTTCCTCAACTGCCTCGAGGCTGCCCTGGCGTGTCCGGCCATCTCCTCGATCATCTCAGAAATCAACATATGTCTTCTCCTTGTTCCATTTGATCAGTCAGGACAAGGTTGTCACGGTGGATTACCTCGTCATCATGTTTAAAACCTAATATGGATTCGATTTCTGCGGATCTCACCCCTTTTATCTTCTTAATATGGACCGAATGGTAACTCACTATGCCCACTGCAATCTCCTTTCCGGATTCATTCAGCAACACAACGGAATCACCGAGGCTGAACCTGCCTCGCACATCCCGTATGCCCGAGGGGAGAAGGCTTTTTCCCTGTTTCAGCATTGCCTTTTCCGCACCCGTGTCAACAACAATCTCGCCTTTCGGGGATTTTGTAAATGCAATCCAGTGCTTCCTGCTGCAAAGAGGCAGTTCTCGGGGCAAAAACAGGGTCCCTTCTTGCTCTCCCGAAAATAGTTGTCTCAAGATGCCTGGTTTCAGACCGTTGGCAATAATGGTCGGAATGCCACGGAGAGCCACCTTCTTGGCGGCCCTTACCTTGCTCGCCATGCCGCCTTTTCCCAGAAAACCAGGGATCGAGCTGGCATATTCCGAGACCTTGCGGTCCGCCTTTTCCACCACACTGATGAACCTGGCATCCTTATGTTCTCGCGGGTCCTTGTCAAAAAGCCCGTCGATATTAGTCAGATTGATCAGCAGTTGAGATCCGGTCATATTGGTGACCATGGCGCTGAGGTTGTCATTATCCCCGAATTTGATTTCATCCACAACGACTGTGTCGTTCTCATTGATGATGGGAATAATCTTCCAGGACAGAAGTGTAAAGATGGTGTTCCGGGAGTTCAGGTACCGGCGTCTATGGGTAAGATCATCACGTGTAATCAGGATCTGGGCCACTTTCTGCTGGTGACGTCCAAAGGCCTCCTCATAAGCGATCATAAGACCACTCTGGCCCACAGCCGCCATGGCCTGCTGCTGGGACACAGACTGGGGTCTGTGCGAGAAACCGGTCTTCTTGATGCCACAGGCTATGGCCCCCGAGGATATCAGGATAAACTCAATTCCCTGTTTCTTCAATGCACATATGTCGGTGGTAAGATCGTCAATGACCGTCATGTTCAGGCCGTCTGTTCCGGTCAGCACGCCGCTCCCCACCTTGACCACAGCTCTCTTAACAGGCTTCAGCAATTCTTTTCTTGAAACTCGTTCCAACTTTTTTTAACCTTTGATGAAATCGTCCTGCTCAACTTCCATTATCTTATTGTAACAGCACAATAACTATCGGCACACAGACAGGCACCGGGATCTCTTTTTTTGTTTTATGCCCTTTATATGGTTTACCGCAGGGCCGCAGCAAAACGGCTTACTACCCCATTTACCCTGCTTACCAGGAGACTGCGTATGGTAAGCCGTTTTGCAAGCGCCCGTTAGGAAACAGCTTGTTGGGGCGTAAAGCAAAAAAAGATATTCCGATGCCTGTAAACCCCACTTTATTGAGCAGATACACCTTATTCCCATACCCACTTTCTATAAATGATTTCGCGTAGTTCTTCAAGACCCTCAGCCGTCAATGCCGAAACAGGCACAGAGTCAACACCAAGATCTTTTAGAGCTTCCTGTAACTTTACCAGATTTCTGTGTTCAGGGCCATAAAGATCCATTTTATTGATCAGTACTATCTGAGGCTTGTTGGTCATTGCAGGGTTATAGGCTGCGATTTCGTTTCTGAGCGTCAAGAAGTCTTCAAGGATGTCTTGGTCAGGATGGTAGGTGATATCCAAAAGATGCAACAGGAGATGCGTACGTTCAATGTGTTTCAAAAAGCGATGGCCAAGACCGCGACCTTGACTGGCTCCTTTGACTAATCCCGGGATATCGGCAAGGACCAGGGATCTTCCATCATCAAAGGTCATTATGCCTAAATTAGGAACAAGGGTTGTAAAAGGATAGTTGGCGACCTTTGGGCGTGCTGTGCTGAGACGAGAAAGAAGGGTTGATTTGCCGGAGTTTGGCAATCCGATAAGACCGATATCGGCCAAGAACTTGAGAGAGAGTCTTATTTTTTTCTCCTGGCCGGGGAAACCCGGCTGGGCGAACCTTGGGACTCTGTTGGTTGAAGTGGCAAAGTGCTGGTTCCCTTTCCCTCCTTCTCCTCCTGGAAGCAGAATGACTTCACGGTTGTCGTGGATTAAATCGGCAAGGACCTCGCCTGTATCATAGTCCTGAATGACAGTGCCCAGGGGGACTTCAAGGATGCGATCAGCCCCTCTTTTCCCGGATTGATTTTTCCCTCTTCCCGGCGCACCATTGCGGGCTTTGATGTATTTGCGCGAGCTGTAATCTGTCAGGGTATAAAGTCTGTTTGTTGCCCTGACAATTATGCTTCCGCCTTTCCCCCCGTCCCCGCCGTTCGGACCACCTTTTGCTACGTACTTTTCTCTCCTGAAACTAACGCAGCCCTTTCCTCCATCTCCTGAACTGACCGTAATGATCGCTTCATCCAAAAAATGCATTTAGCTTCTCAAAAAGAGATGGGGATCCCTGCCTTTTGCTAAGAGCTCGGCCTTATTGAACAGCGTATACACTGACCTTTTTCCGTTTTTTGCCAAAACGTTCAAAGCTGACGGTTCCGTCTATCTTCGCAAAAACTGTGTAATCTTTTCCAAGGCCAACGTTCTCACCAGGGTGTATCTTTGTGCCTTTCTGGCGAATGATGATATTTCCAGCACGGACAGACTGACCGGCATATTTTTTTACACCGTATCTCTGGCCGTCACTGTCTCTACCATTTCGAGAACTGCCACCTGCTTTTTTATGTGACATAGTGCTTACCTCGCATATTACCCATCTTGGGCCTATGACTCAATATTCTCAATCTTGACAAGAGTAAAAGGTTGTCTGTGACCGATTTTTCGGTGATAGCCCTTTCTCCTCTTGTATTTCAGGGTCACAATTTTTCTGTTTTTCCCCTGCTGAATGATTTTGCCTCTGACCTCTGAATTCTCAAGGTAAGGCCGACCAATCTTGACATCTTCTTCGTCAGTAGTTAAAAGAACATGATCGAAGGTGACGGTATCGCCTGCCTCGCCCTGCAATTTCTCGACTCTTATTTCATCGCCCGAGGATACCCGGTACTGTTTTCCACCAGTCTCAATGATCGCACTCATTGGTTTTGCTCCTTCGTCCTTCGAATTGCGCTAAATTAAATAGTATAATTAACCTGACCTATCAAGTCAAGACAAAAGAGCGAGCAACCGCAATTTCCATTATGCCTTTCACAAAAGCAGAGGGCCATGGAGAATCATCCGGGTAGGAAGTAGCCTTCGGCGGCCACCACCCTCCCAACAGAGATAAAAAGAAAAAGCTGGTTACCGTATTTCTCTGCCGGCGCGGTGGGCCTTCAAGCCCGACAAAAAACGCTACAGCGCAACCCTCTCTCAGAGAAAAATATCTTGTCTTTTTATCTGAACGGATTTAAACTATTTAATTTGACAATTTGGCCTGACCGTCGGCTCCGGTCCTTTGTGTAATCTTGACACACAGGCCCAATCATCGTGTATTCCAAAAAAGGAGAATTCGTTGGTGGATTTTAATATGATATCAAAGTTGCAAATGCCAAAATTTGACCTCGGAAAAATAGAGTGGCCAAAGTTTGATATTTCCCGAATTAAATGGTCCAAAGTCCCTAAATTAAGAATCGGTGATTCTGTTCCGAAATTCCCCATTGTTCAAGGAGGAATGGGTGTTGGGATATCACTGTCAGGGTTGGCTTCTGCAGTAGCGAATGAAGGGGGCATAGGCGTAATAGCTGCAAACTCAATAGGAATGCTTGACCCTGATTATTATGCCAGACACAAAGATGCCAATGTTATTGCCTTAAGAAAAGAGATAAGAAAGACTCGAGAGAAGACCTCGGGCATCATTGGGGTCAATATTATGGTGGCTGTGCAGGATTTCCATGCCCTTCTCATGGTCGCAATCGAAGAAAAGGTCGATATGGTTTTTCTTGGAGCCGGTCTCCCGATTAAGGGGATCCCTGTTGAAGAGCTCAGGTCAGCCGGAGTCAAAGTGGTTCCTATTGTAAGCTCAGCAAGGGCGGCCGGGCTTATCTTCAGATCCTGGTTGAAAAGGTATGATGATATCCCCGATGGTGTTGTTGTGGAAGGGCCAAAGGCAGGGGGGCACCTGGGATTTAAAGAGGATCAAATCGATGATCCTGATTATACGCTTGAATCTATTTTGCCCGACGTGGTTGCCGAGATAAAGACCTATGAAGATAAACTTCGCAGGACTATCCCTGTAATCGCCGCAGGCGGCATTTTTACCGGTGCTGATATCTACAAATTTTTCAAGCTTGGAGCGAGCGGTGTCCAGATGGGAACACGGTTCGTGGCCACACATGAATGTGACGCCAATATCAGGTTCAAGAAGGCCTATGTCTCCTGCAAGGAAGGCGATATAGAAATTATCAAGAGCCCCGTGGGCATGCCGGGCCGGGCTATCCGGAACAAATTCCTGATGGATATTTCAGCAGGGAAAAAGATGGGCCATAAGTGTACGTGGAGATGCCTCAAAAGCTGTGACATCAAAACCGCACCCTATTGTATCTCACTGGCGCTTAATAATGCCAGGAAAGGGGATCTGGAGAAAGGTTTTGCCTTTGCCGGAAGCAATGCCTTTAGGGTTGATAAAATAATTTTAGTAAAGGATTTGCTGCAGGAATTGAAAGAGCAATACCTGTGCGCTGAAGAGAGTATGGCGGGCAGCCTTAGGCTTGAATATGAAAAGGCTCTTAAAAAGCTTGCTTCACTTAAAGAAGAGTATGCAATAGCGCTAAAAAGTGGCCTTAGTTCCCTGAGAGATGAATATGGGAGGGATATTGAGAAGAGGGTCACAATATTCCGTGAAGAGTATGTAAAAACCATGGATCGAACCAGTTCTCTCAAAGAGGGATACTTGAAGGCGGTGGATAAGGCCAACCTCTTAAAAGTAGAGCTTGTGGAACTGTTTGAGCGATATTCATTAGTCAACAGTCTTCACACCGAGAAAATTTGATAAAAGTGCATTTAAAACATTTCATAACAGACATATAGGGAGTATTAAAGGGGACATAAATAGTATTATAATCCCGTATTATGATATTAAAAATTTATTTCTTTTTACTTGATTTTATTTTTTTCAAATCTTTTCCCAGATTTTTTTTGGGTGCAGAACCTATGATTTAAACCGGGAGATCTCCGTCTGTAAATCATGGGCTCCCTGTCTTAAATATTCTGTAGCTTCGTTGAACTGACCCAGAGATTCGGAAGTCTTCTTTGCCCCGTCTTGTAACTGAACCATCGCGTCGCTGATATGTTGAGCGCCTTCCGATTGCGACCTCATGCCTTCGTTGACCATTTCAAACCTTGGTGCAAGTTCTTTTACATGTTCAATGATTTCTGCAAGCTGATGGCTGATTTCATCTGCAGATTTTACACCCTTTTTCACTTCTTCTGTGAACCTATCCATTTCCATCACTCCGGATGAAACAGAAGACTGCATTTCATTTACCATCCTATCGATGTCCAGAGTGGCTACTGCAGTTTGATCTGCCAGCCTTCGGATTTCCCTTGCAACCACCGAAAACCCAAGTCCATATTCACCGGCCTTTTCCGCTTCAATAGATGCGTTGAATGAAAGCAGATTTGTCTGCTCTGCCACTTTTGTGATCGTAGTTACCACGCTATTGATTTTGTTAGCGTTTTCATTGATCGTGGCCAGTTTGGAAGAAAAAGAAGTAGTTGCCCCGGCCAA
This sequence comes from Thermodesulfobacteriota bacterium, assembly GCA_034660135.1. Classification (GTDB taxonomy): domain Bacteria; phylum Desulfobacterota; class DSM-4660; order Desulfatiglandales; family Desulfatiglandaceae; genus JAYEIR01. The sequence continues at coordinate 17,287 of JAYEIR010000054.1, read as the reverse complement.
TTGTCCCATGGTTTTTTCCATGCCGGCCAATCCCGACCGACCTCTATCTGCCAGGGTCACTGCCTCAGAAGAAACCTCCTGAACGCCTTGCATAGCCTGAGCAAGTTCCTGAGAGGTTGCCGAAATCTCATTTACCGCCGCTGCAACCTGCAATGTTGTTTTCTCGTAGCCGGCTACTACAGACTCCTCTTCCTTGGAAGTTGCAGCGATCTCAGTAGCAGATGAATCCAGAGTGTTTACTGCCTCTCGGATTTTTACGGTCTGTGCCCGAAGGCTGGCTGTCATGTCGTTTATAGCCTTGCTGAGGACACCTATTTCGTCCCGGCGTTTCTCCGGCCCGATCTTCTCCTTGAGGTCTCCCTCGGCAACTCGCTTCGTGGCTTTGATAAGTCTGCCGAGCGGCCTTGTGATGATCCGATTTGTTAAAATTATTGTCACTAAAGCCACAAAAATTCCTATAACAAGGACAGAAACCAGAATAAACTTAAAAAGAGAATATGCATCCGAAATAATCTCATCATAATTCCTGGAACAGACAATGTACCAATCATACATCAGGTGGAAGTCTTTGGAGGTGAATTTAGCAACAGCATACGATTTCAAGCTGCCGTCAAGCCTTTCTAAAAAGTGCGACTTCCCTCCCCTGACATCATCCATAATCGGTTTCAGATTCTGCATAGCCTCTTGACTTAAGATCAATTCCCGTTTGGGATGGGAAATAATCATTCCCCTGTCATCAATCATGATAAGATGTCCTGTTGTTCCTATCCGGGAGTCTTTCAGAAAGCTTTCAGTAAAATAATCCATTCTCGGCGCAATTACAGCAATGCCAATGAGTTCCCCATCCTTTTTTACAGGAGCGGATACTACAAATATTGGATTTCCCCTTAAAATACTCGGATAAACTTCACTGATAAAATAGGGTTTTCCCTCAAGGATATTTCTTATGTAGCTAAAATGGGGGCCGCATTTTCCTATGGTCTTCCCGTCTACTGTGTCGATAAAAAAAGTGCCGTTTTTGATGATCTTCTTTTCCCCATTTACGTCCAATGTAAAGGTCTTATCATCAGGCTGTTTTATGGCAATGGGGATGTTCTCATTGTAAGGATAAAGTTTATGCACTTCACTCAAAAATTCCTGCGTCCTGGCCCTGATTCTGTCGTCCAAAGGATAAAGACATGCATCAATGACCCTGGGATCATTTGCAACTACTTTGGCTATGCGAATCTGTTCCTCTATCCATCGGGTTAAGGCCTGATTTGTCTGTCTTGCTATTAGGTTTGCCATTTCATCATGCGATTTAAAAGACTGCTGCTTTTCCAGAAAAAACATATAGCTTCCAAAAAAGATAAGAGACAGGGAAATAATCGGAATAAGCCATAAAAGGTATTTTGTGGAAATGCTTTTAGAAAAAAGAGGCTTGTCTTGCATTGCAGATCCTTTCTTCAATTTAGAGGATTTACTTCCTGCGCCAACCCCCGGCACTGACTTCATTCAATTCATTTTCTTCTGTCTCCCTGTCTGCCTCTGCCTATGCGTTGTTCGCAGACAGGTACAGCAGGGGTTACGACAGTTCATACCCCACATCAGGTGAAAGTCTGATTTTGCTTTTCACAAAGGTTCCATTTCCCCGAGCAATCTCTCTGCCTTTGGAATCAAACAGTTCTGACTCTGCAATCATTAGATTCCTTGAAGCATGAACAACCCTGCCAACGCCCCTCATCTGGCCCGATGAAACAGGACGTATCAGATAGACATTGAAATTTACAGTCAATACCAGAAAATCTTTGACAACTGAGTTGCACGCAAAAAAAGCCGCGTCATCAAGCGCTTTGAAATACACGGCCCCATGCGTCGCTCCCGCAGCATGAAAGAATTTTTCCTGAACAGGAATAACTATTTCTGCGGCTCCCTTTGATACAGACAGTTTTGGAGAGTAATACTCGTTGCAGGAGGCAGATATATACATTTGTTCTAATTTTCCGTAATGCTCTTTATCGGTCATTTGTATCTCCTGAACAATGTTTCCTGACCACTGCCCCTGATTATTATAGTCTCTGAACGAAAACCTCGAAATAAAAACGAATATAGCATCAATCATGAGGTTTTACTGGGTTGGAATTGAATGGGGTCTCAGTCAGGTCAGCAGCAGGCATGTAGAATATAAGACTCCTGTGGTACCCTAATGATACTGCATAGTGGATGATCCGGAGTTTTTCGGAAAATATTCTTGCCGCCATAGCGCCATCATCAACCTAAAAGGTCAACATCCCGGAAACTTCATATGTTGCCTTGCAAGATCGTGCCGGGGGTAGGATGGGAGGCCGGGATAAATGACCTTTTTCTGAGCACGGCCAATTCTTTGGCCTTTCCCATTAGGGCCCCGCCCAAAGGACGGGGTTTTCCAAGATGAAATAAACTTCCAACCCATCAGGTGAGATAGGGTCCCCACTGCTTTGCTGTCTCCAGGATATAGCCCGATCCAAGACCTTCCACAATCCGGTTATGGCCCGGCAGGAGGATATCCACCTCCAGGTCGGCCAGAGTCATAAGAGACTCCTTAAGCTGTGGCCCGCTGGCACCATTAAGATCAAACCGGCCAATGGCATAATCTGCATATACCACATCCCCTGGGATAAGAATCCTGTCATCCGGGTTGTAGAGCGCAACACAACCTGGAGAATGACCGGGGATATGAATAACATCCCAAACCATGCCCCCAATCTCCAGGCTTTCACCACCTGTCAGTTTGCGATCCGCCTGGATCTTAAATGCACCTGGTTTCAGCCCGTACTGGGCCTGGCACATCGTCTCGAACATGTCCATTCCGTATACAATCTTCTCGTCCCCGCATTCTAATGGTTCTGCCTCACTAACATGCACCCAGAATTCAGCATGAGGGATCTCCCTTAATATCTCCGGCAGACAACCTATGTGATCAAGGTGCGTGTGTGTCATGATCACCCTTTTTATGTCAGAGAGTTCGATCCCCATACCCGTTATAGAACTGATCTTGTATTGTCCTTTGCCCATCAGGCCGGCATCAATTAGACTAAGATCTCCGGAAGAGGGTTCGCCTATCAGGTAGACATGGGAGTCCGGTATCATTTCGTCCTGTCCGGGAATAAAATAGACGCCTTGTGTAATCTGCTTCATGGTTATCTCCTTGAAATTTTTTCTGCACCATACCTGAATAATCATCAATGTTCAAGCATTCGCCGTAATCAGTTTGCCGTTCCGGTTTCCAGTGGCACGGTGGCCTTGTAAAATGTGGCGTTTCCATGGATTTGGTACTGATGGACTGCTGACGGCACAACAATGGATTTGCCCTTTCTTAGATGCAGGACCTCACCACTTCTGAGATCTTTGACTTGGGCTTCCCCTTCTGTGCATATAAGGATCTCCGGCCCGCGCTCTCGCGGACCGGCAAAATATGTGCCTTCCTCTATGGAAATCATGGACAGCCGGAATTCCCTTGCAGGGGCAACAAAAACAGCTTCTGTGGTCCCGCGCATTACAGGCCTGATTATCCGGACAGGCTCATCCGTAAAATCGACGATCTTTAGCAGCTCATGAACATCAATGTGTTTTGGAGTAAGCCCTCCCCTGAGCACATTATCCGAATTAGCCATTAACTCGATACCCACGCCATGTAAATAGGCATGGAGCTCACCCGCATGGATATAGATTGCCTGTTTCGGCTTTAAGTGCACCAGATTAAGAATAACAGGTGAAAAAACCCCTATGTCACCAGGGTATTTCCGGTTCAGCCTGACCATCCAGTCAAAGGTCTCATCCTTTCCTGCACGATCTTTGGCAAGCCTCACAGCATCATTCACGATCACCTTCTGCCGGGATCTGTCCATCGCCATGAGAGCGGTGAAAAAGCGTCTCAACCCACGGGAATCAGGCTCCCTTGAAAGAGCGCCAAGTTCATTGGACAGATTTGAACCAGCGAGTTCACCCATCAACCCCAAAATCTCTTCGATCTTGCGGAACCCTTTGAGGGCATGGAACTCGGTCATGGCACAAAGTATTTCCGGTTTGTGATTTTTGTCTCTGTAATTGCGGTTTGGCACGTTTAGAGGGATTCCAAGCCTGTTTTCTCTTGCAAACCCTTCACAGGCCTGTTCAAGGTTTGGATGGACCTGAATCGACAGTGGCGTATCTGCGGCCAGTACCTTAAAAAGAAATGGGAGCTTATTGTCAAACTTCCCGGCAACATGCTTGCCAAGAATGCATTCAGGATCTGCCTTAATGACCTTATCAAGAAATTCCCATTTTCCATTTATGAGCACGCTTGAAGGGGCATTTGGATGGGCACCCATCCAGAGTTCTGCAACGGGTTTGCCAATGCGCTCGGGTTGTCCGACAAGATCCTGAATCGCGGTCTTTGATCCCCATGCATATTCCCGAACAGGATTTTTTAGTATACTGATCTTGTCCAATGCCTTGCTCAAACACTAAGCTGTTTTGTAGAAACCACCTTGTTTCTGCCTGTCTCTTTTGCCTCATAAAGGGCATCATCCGCTGCCCTTATCATAAGATCCAACAGATCGATAATATCATCTTCTTGTGGTTCTTGTGGTGGTATTACGCTGACCGTGCCTATGCTTACGCTCACGTTCAGTTTCTTGCCTCCAAGTTCAAAAGGTCTCCGGTTTATGGACGTACAAATCCTCTCGGCAACTTCCTTGCTCGTCTCGGGGTCCGAATTTACAATCCCGATCAGGAACTCCTCCCCGCCGTACCTGCCCATGATATCGTAAGGCCTTAGCTGGGATTTCATCCTCTCCACAATACCGACCAGGATCTTATCACCCGCCCTGTGCCCGTAATTGTCGTTGACGCTCTTAAAATGGTCAATATCCAGCATAGCCAAACAGAAGTGCTGTTTCTCGCGGCTTGCACGCGAAAGCTCATCAACTAATCGTTCCAGAAGAGCCCTTCTGTTAAGGACGGCTGTGAGGCCGTCCGTAATAGCCAGGTAATGGAGCTTCTTGTTTGCTTCCTTTAAAGTGCTTTCAAGTTCAACTATCCTCATCCCCACATTCAACCTGGACAGGAGTTCCCTTCTGTCAAACGGTTTTGTCAAATAGTCATCAGCACCTGTTTCGAGTCCCTGAACAATATCCTCCACATCTGTCTTTCCCGTCAGAAACATCACGTATACATAATGAATGTCATGACTTTCCCTTATTTTCCGGCACAATTCCAACCCGTTCATCCTGGGCATATTCCAGTCCAGAATGGCAATCTGTATTTCTTCTTTTTCTTCTTGAAATATCTTCCAGCCCTCCACACCATCCACTGCAGACAACACTCTGTAACCCTGCTTCTCCAGGGTCCTTACCAAGAGAAGGCGTGAGACCTTATCATCTTCTGCAACCAGAATTTTCATAACTGTTCCCATATGGGCCTTGAAACAAACTCTTTGAACCTTTCCAGTTCCTGTTAAAGCCCTTTATAAGTTTCGTCCAAACCTTCCGCCCTGCCCTCTTTGTCCTAAATTATCGTGCTCTTACCAAAAACCTGAGTACGTTCTCAATAACTTCGGGTAAAAGCGGGTATGGGGCTCTCTTTTTTTCTATGTCCTTAATATGGTTTACAGCAGGCCCGCCTGCCTCGCGTTGCGAAGCATTGCGGGCAGGGCCGCAGCAAAACGGCTTACTACCCCATTTATCCTGTTAACGAGAAGACTTCATAAGGTAAGCCGTTTTGCAAGCGCCCGTTAGAAAACAGCCTGTTGGGGCATAAATAAAAAAAGAGAGTCCCATACCCGGTAATGATCAAGTAACCCCTGACTTTTTGAGAAGTTACAAACCTGATCCGTGCTAAGAGTTGATCTTATTACCCCCCTGCTCTTCAAGAAAGGTAACACAGGTTATTAGCCTGAGCAGTTACCAAGAAAGAAACGCCACTTGCAAAACAGGTCTTTGGGATGAGGGTCAGGAGGAGCGAAAAGACATTCAACCCGGATATTATCATCTATTGCCCGAGCAAAGCCTGTAAATTCGCCGCGGTGCATCTCCTTGCATACAAACTCGCCAAGCCCCCGCTTGAGCCTGGCCTCCTGAGTAGGACAGGACGGCACCGATATAATTACTTCGTTATCCGATTCTTGAATCTGATATCCGACAAGGATGTGCCATGGAAAAAGCCTGAGGACCTTTACAAATCCTTTCAGTCCCCTTTCCCGGATATTGAATCGAGACATCAGGTCTTTTGCACCCATGCCCGCAACACGTCCCCACACCTTTTCATTGATCCGCTCGGCGGTTGGCTGGTCAAAGCGCTCACCAACATTTATGAACCAAAAGGCATCAACCACTCTGTAATGCCAGAGCAGGAACTTAATATATTCTCTTAATTCTGATGCTTCCATTTCCTCAAAAATTTCCATGTCCATAATTCTCTCCATATCGAAATTGTCAAGGGGCTGGTTTCACAAATGGTAACCGTTCACGGGTTCACAAGTTCAGGCACGGGGCCTGAAAATGTAAAGCCTCAAAAAAAGATATATTCCCAGCAGGAAAAATATCATGTCCCGGATAACATACCAGGCCATAACGCCGTCCTCCAGCTCTTTATTGCTTGTGCTGAAGCACCCGCAACGGATGTCAAGACCCCGGATGATATTGAAAACAAGGGCGCTGATGAAAATCAGCAAAAGGAGGTTGATCAGGAAGACACTGCCTGGAAGCCATACCCCGAGGATCAAACCAATTCCAAGAAGAAGCTCTAACCAGGGAATAACTATGGCCGTCAAAGGGATAAGTTCGTTCGGCAGTATCTGGTAGTTGTAGATTGCAAGCGCAAAAGGTGCAGGATGCAGGATTTTATCCACACTGGCATAAATGAACACTGCTCCCAAAAAAATCCGTATTGCAATGAAAAACACTCTTTCCACCGGCATCAGACCTGTTTGCCCGTGCCGGGAGGTTTCAGGGGTACGATCTTTATTGAGAGGACTTTTATCATCCTGTTGCATTATTTTCATCCTTAGCATCAGAAGCCTTTGGAGAGGACACACCGGCAGGTAGCTGCTTTCCTGACAACAGCTTCCAGTCAGACGTTAGGGTCCGGACATTTTCATATCCTCTGAAGAACAACTCTACGGCCAGTTCCCTTCCTGACAAACAGCATTCTCCTTCACAATATGTAATAATCAGTGCATCAAGGGATATATCGGTCATCACGATATCAAAATATTCGTCAAATTCATACCAGGGTAAATTCCGAGCCCCGGGGATATGCCCCTGCACGTAAAGATCAGGTGAACGGGCGTCGAGAAAAACAGCAGAACGGTCCGCGAACATTTTACGTGCCTGATCAAGAGAAACCACCATGTCCTCACCGGTTTGCGAGGTCAACGTGTCTTTTGGAGACCAGGCTGCAAAAAGGCACAATCCGTCCTGGCGGATCTGATTAA
>JAYEIR010000054.1:3925-9755 GCA_034660135.1 Thermodesulfobacteriota bacterium | reverse complement strand
AGGAAGTTCATCAGGGGTAATCCACCTGCCGGCACAGAGAAGTGCGGCCCTCTCAACAATGTTCTCCAGCTCTCTTACATTTCCGGGCCACGGATATTCCATAAGAATTGGCACGGCTTCAGAAGAAAGCCCCTCAATTTTTTTCTTCAGTTTTTGATTGAAGACATCAATGAAATAGCCGACAAGAAGGGGGATATCTCCCCTTCTCTCCCTGAGCGGGGGAAGATGAATGACCATGACGTTGATCCTGTAAAACAGGTCATCGCGGAATCTCCCTTCTTTCACCTCCTTGCTCAGGTCCTTTGAGGTTGAAGCAACGACCCTCACATCGATCTTTTTTGAACCAACACCTCCAAGAGGCATGATCTCCTGTTCCTGCAGAACACGCAGCAGTTTTGCCTGAAGAACCAAGGGGAGATCCCCGATCTCATCCAGGAGGATATCTCCACGGTCTGCTTCTTCAAAACGCCCTGGCTTGTCTCTGACAGCGTCCGTAAACGCGCCTTTCTTGTATCCGAACAATTCACTTTCAAGAAGGTTATCCGGGATGCCGCTACAGTTAATGGTCACCAGGGGACAAGAAGACCTGGGGCCGTTTGAATGAATCGCCCTGGCAATCAGTTCCTTGCCGGTCCCGCTTTCCCCTGTGATTAGAACTGTTGTCTTATGTTCAGCTACTTTTTCAACAAGATCAAATACGCGGCCCATTGCCTCACTTCGCGCAATAATATTTCCAAAGGAATATTTATTTTCGATCCTGCTGATTTTTGTTTTCAGCTCCAGATTTTCCTTTTTCAGCCTCTCACGTTCCTCGGCTTTTTTTAGAGTCAGGAGGACCTCGTCTGTCTTGAAGGGCTTTGATATGTAATCGTAGGCCCCGTCTTTCATGGCTTGAAGCGCAGTTTCGACCGTCCCGTAAGCCGACATCATGATGAAGGTTTTTTCCGGATATTTTTGTCTTGCGTTTTTCAAAAACGTTATCCCGTCCATGCGAGGCATCCTGATATCACAAAGGACAAAATCAAAATCAAAATCTTCCATTTGTTTGAGTGCCTCAATACCATCTGCAGCGCCCTCAACAGAATAGCCCTTTTTGGTCAGCATGGTCTTTAGCATATGCCGCATGTTCTTTTCATCATCAATGATAAGTACTCGTTGCTGAGTCATAACCTACCTCGTGCCCGTCCAGAAATGGTCTTTTTGCCCAATATCTGCGTTATGCTCAAAAAATAATCCTCGGAATATCAACCATATGCCTGTGGTTATTTTTTTCGCATGCCTTGATCTTGAACAAAAACCCTCATTTCTGGACGGACACTACCTCACGGGAATTTCAATAATAATCTCCGCCCCTTGTCCAGGAGCACTTTCAGCACGGACAGATCCTCCCAATCCTTCTAAAATCCTGTAACAGATCGACAGACCCAATCCAGTGCCTTTACCAGTCTCCTTGGTGGTGTAAAAGGGATCAAAGATGTGATCAAGTTCTTCTTGCTGAATTCCCGGCCCCGTATCCGCAAACCTCACATCTATGGCATCTCCCACGTTCACAGTCGTTATTGTCAGGCTCTTGGCAGTGGTGTTTTCAACCATTGCATCTCCAGCATTCATGATAATATTCAAAAAAACCTGCTTTAACTGGTTCGGGTCCGCAAATACGATGTCCCTGTCCGCTTTCAAGACCGGATGCATCTTTATATCCGCCATCATTGACTGTGGTTCGAGCATGCTCAGGGTTTCTGCTATTAGTCCATGGATGCTCGTTTCTTTATATTCGCCTGTTCCGGGCCTTGAAAAATCAAGAAGCTGCCTGATTATCTGGCTGATTCGTGTTATCTCGGATTCTATCCTCTCTAAGAAGTCTCTCTTTTCCTCATCATTAAGATTACCTGCCCTGAGTAATTCCAGATAGCCCAGGACAATCCCTATTGGATTCCCTATTTCATGTGCCACACCGGTTGATAGACGCCCCAGGGAGGCAAGCTTCTCCGACCTTATTATTTCGTCCTGAGCCATCCTTATCTCCTGGTTGGCCTTTTTTAGGGACGAAACATTCGCATTTAGTTCCTTCTTGTTTTCATCGAGACGTCTGAGCATCATGTTCAGAGACCGGGAGAGCAGACCGATTTCATTCCTCGATGATTCCACGAGTTGAGGGAATGGTTCTCCCTCTTTGAATTCCTCTGTAATGCGGACGAGTCTGTGGATCGGCCTGACCACGGTCCGTGAAAGGAGAAATATTCCGAACAGGACAAGGATAATCGTATTCAAGAAAATATAAATAAGGACAATCTTTTCTGACCTCCTCAGGGTCTCATATAAAGGCGTCAGATTCGCTGATACGGTTGCCGCACCTATGAGACGGCCTTCACAGAAAACCGGCGCCGACATCTTAACCATTTCAGGTGCAAGCCATATAACGCCCCATGTGGTTCCGGAGAAACGAAAGGTGTATCCCCTGGCCTCCATTGCCTCCCGGGAAATTGAGATGATCTCTCTGTCCGCCTTCCCGCGCGGTCCTGTGCCAAAGACCCTGATCCCGTCCCTGTTGAATATCGTGGCCCTGGAAAATCCGCTCAAATGGAGCAACCTGATAATATCTTTCTTAATAAGAGCATCCGTTTCGATATCCGTCAAATTTTTATGCCTGCCGGTGATCTCGTGTTCCACCCTCTGCCCGAGCGTATAAAGAAACAAACGGCCTGTTTGCAGCCTGGCCTTGATTAGTTCTCTTTCCGCGAATTTTATCATGACCACATTAGTAAGCAGCATGGCAGCCACGATCAAAAACGACAGGTAAGCAACGACCGCCGTTCTCAGGCTGTAGATTGGAAATCGCAAGACCAGGCCTCTCTCATAGCAAACGAAAATACCACCCTATCAGTTCAGGGCCAAAGAATAAATAGACCACAGTTCCAAAAGCGAGAAATGGGCCAAAGGGTATTTTGAAACGATATCCCTTTCCGGCCAACAAGATGAAGGCAAGCCCGATGAGGGTTCCTGTCAGCGAAGATATCAGCACAATTAATGGTAAAGGCCTCCAACCCATCCACGCACCTATCATGGCTAACAGCTTCACATCACCTCCGCCCATGCCCTCTCTCCCTGTGATACGTTCATAGACAAAGGCAACAACAAAAAGAGACCCGCCTCCTGCCATGATCCCTATAAATGAATCCAGCCACGTAATATTTGCAAGCGCAAAGGAGCTTGTCCACCCTGTGATAATCCCGGGTAGCGTCAAGATATCCGGAATAATCTTGTGGTAAAGATCAATAAAACTAATGGTCAGAAGTACTCCGAGAAAGAAAAGCACAAGGAAATATTGATAAGTCAAGCCATATCTGATAAAAGAGAAAAGGCTTAATAAGCCGGTCAGGGCTTCTACTGCCGGATACTGCCATGAGATGGGATGCCGGCAGTGCCTGCACTTGCCTAACAAGAAGAGATAGCTGATCAAGGGGATATTGTCGTAGAATCCGATCTTTTCACCACAGTGAGGGCAGTTTGAGGGAGGACTGATAATTGATCTTTTGAGTGGAATGCGATATATGCATACGTTCAGGAAGCTCCCCAAAACGAGCCCCCATAAGAAGGAATAAAGAGTCATAAATGAGCCAGGATTCACGGAAAAGCCCCCGGTTATTTGATAGTGTTCATCGCAAGTCCGCGGCAGGCCAGTATCAAGAGCAGAGCTCTTCGAAAAAGACGGAATGCTTTCATCGCACAAAATAACAATACAATATACTGTCGAGTTCAAAGATGTCAGTTAACAGATCGTCACATACAAGTAAAAAGGCTATAATACTCTCCATTAATCCTGATAACCCGCAACAGAGACTTATCAACCGCATAAGCGATGTCTTGGAGAAAGGAGGGTTGATTGCCTACCCAACAGACAGCTTTTACGGAATCGGATGCGACCTTTACAACAAAAAGGCAATCCAGCTTATCTACAAGCTGAAGAACCGGCCTCTCAAAAAACCCTTCTCCTTTATATGCGACTGTCTGAAGGAGATAAGCCGCTATGCCGTGGTCTCAAACTACTCATACAAAACAATGAAGAAATTCCTCCCAGGCCCCTACACCTTTATCATGGAGGGCACCAGGCTTGTACCGAAAATCATGCTGAGTAAAAGGAAAACCGTGGGTATCCGTATTCCGGACAATAAGATTTGCCTGGCTATTGTACAAAGCCTCGGAAGGCCTATTATAAGCACCAGTGCAGGATATAATGACCCCCAATCCCTGAAAGACGCATACGGTTCATATCTCGACATTATTGTTGACGGGGGGGTCTTATATCCAAGCCCTTCCAGCATTATCTCATTGATTGACGACGTACCGGAAGTCATACGAGAGGGAAAAGGAGACGTTAGTGCTTTTCTCTAAGGATAGTGCCTGAACGAAACCCAGGGATTTTTTCAAGCTCTAAGGAAGGCAAAAATTTTAACCGCAGGAATCCCGACCTTATCGGGATTTCGAGGATTAAAATTTGAGCCTGATGTCCCGCGCTCTTAGCGGGAGGGAAAATAGCAATTGTAGTTCGGTCACTAAATATGCACGAGAAATCCGCCCCATCTGTACTCTAACATGGGTTTCATACCTTGAAGGAGTCTGATGATCGCTTTGCCGGATGTCTCAATAAACCTCTCCCACAGCTCCAGTTTGCTCTTCTTAGGATAAACCAGACGAACTTCTCCCTCGATGCCCACCATTTCCTTCGCAATTTCCACGGCATCTTCAAAATTGCCAAGCACATCAACAAGGCCCAGTTCCTTGGCCCTGGCCCCTGAAAAAACGCGACCATCAGCGATTTCGGCAACCTTTTCCATGCTGAGATTCCTACCTCTGGCCACTGCTTCCACAAACTGTGTTTGTATATCACCTATCAAGAGGTTGAGAATCTCTTTATCTCGTTCCGTCAGCTTCCTGTCCGGAGAGCCGATGTCCTTAAATTCCCCGCTCTTTAAGATCTCAAAGTCCACACCGATTTTATCAAGGAGATCTTCAATCCTGATAAACTGCATAATTACACCGATACTTCCGGTGATAGTGCCTGGATCGGCGACAATCCTGTCGGCTGCCGAGGCAACATAATACCCGCCTGATGCTGCAACACAGCCTAAAGATGCAATGACCTTTTTGGTCTTGATAGTTCTCCGGACTTCCCTGTAGATTTCCTGGGATGGTCCTACCGAGCCGCCAGGTGAGTTAATCCTCAAAATGATCGCTTTTATCTTATCGTCTTTCCTGAACTTGACCAATTGTGATGTAATCGCACGGGATGACGAAATAGTGCCATCTATCTGGATAACCCCGATCTTGTCATAGAATGACAGGGTTGAAGATGATCCGAACATCTTCAATATAATGATCATTGTTGAGCACAGCAGGAGGGCAACGCAACCAAGGATCACAAAAACTGAAAGTATTGGATGTTTTTTCGCTGACATCTTTATGACTCTTCAGGCTCAAGCCCCTTCACGAGACACGAATATGATGTATCTGCTCAATAAAGTGGGGTTTACAGGCATCGGGATCTCTTTTGCTTTACGCCCCAACAGGCTGTTTCCTGACGGGCGCTTGGAATCAGGCCCTTGGTTTTCTTTTAATCTGTGGCTCTCTAAGCAGACTCAGGACCTTCCGGCTTCTCGTCCTGATCATCCGTCTCTGATTCCGTGCCATCTTTCGACTCCCGACCCTCAGAGAAATCCTGGCTCTTAAGATTCATCATCTCTTCTCTTAACAGATCCCCCAGGTTGGATGTGGCTTCTTCCTGGCTATTCAGATAGCTCTTATAGATGTCTTTTTCCTTGGTTTCATCCAG
>JAYEIR010000054.1:0-3825 GCA_034660135.1 Thermodesulfobacteriota bacterium | reverse complement strand
CCTCAGAGAAATCCTGGCTCTTAAGATTCATCATCTCTTCTCTTAACAGATCCCCCAGGTTGGATGTGGCTTCTTCCTGGCTATTCAGATAGCTCTTATAGATGTCTTTTTCCTTGGTTTCATCCAGTTTCTTTATGGACAGGCCTATCTTCTTCTCTTCACGAGAGACAGTTAGGACCTTGGCCTGAATCACGTCATCGATTTGAAATCGAGACAGAGGATTCCCACGCTTATCTCCGGATACCTCGGATATATGAACCAGGCCTTCTATACCTTCCTCAAGCTCAATGAAAAGGCCGAAATCCGTCACATTAGTTACCGTGCCGGTTACTCGTGTGCCAGGTTTATACTTTCTTGGTATTTCTTCCCACGGATCAACGGTCGTCTGTTTTATGCCCAATGAAAAACGCTCGTTTTCCTTGTCAATATTCAAGACCTTCGCCTGTACTTCTTGCCCTTTTTTGTAGATCTCCGAAGGATGTTTTATTCTTCTGGTCCAGGAAATATCAGATATATGTACAAGCCCGTCTATACCTTCATCAATACCGATAAAAACTCCAAAATCAGTGATATTCTTTATTTTTCCTTCGATAATAGTCCCTACCGGATACTTCTCCTCAATGACATCCCAGGGATTGGGTTCGACCTGCTTCATACCAAGGGAAATCCGTTTTCTACTAACATCAATATCCAAGACCACGGCATCAACTATATCAGCAACGCTTAAAATATTGGAAGGATGTCTGACTTTTCTGGTCCAGGACATTTCAGACACATGAATTAATCCTTCTACTCCCTGTTCCACTTCAATAAATGCACCATAATCCGTCAGGCTGACAACGCGACCCTGAATTTTAGTCCCTACTGGATATTTTTCTTCTGTTTCGGTCCATGGGTCGGGTGTCAACTGCTTTATACCAAGTGAGACCCTTTGCCTATCGCTGTCAAATTCCAGGACTTTAACATTGATCTGGTCACCAACTTTGTGCATCTCAGACGGATGCCCCACCCTGCCCCAGGACATATCAGTGATATGGACAAGACCATCAATGCCGCCTAACTCGACAAACAACCCGTAATCCGTAATATTTTTGACCGTCCCCTCCAGGACTGCACCTTCGTAGAGGAGTTTAAGGGTTTCTTCTCTCAAGGTCATCCGTTCTGCTTCCAGGATGGCACGACGGGACAGGACGATGTTGCCTCGCCGTTTGTTATATTTGACGATCTTATAATCATACTCCTTGCCGACCAGGCTATCCATATCCCGGATCGGCCTGAGGTCGACCTGAGAACCGGGCAAAAAGGCCTGCAGGCCTATATCTACAGATAGACCGCCCTTGACTCGTGATGAGATAGTGCCTCTAACAGTGCCATTGCTTTCATAGATCTCCCTGATCTCATCCCATATCTTGATTTTGGCCGCCTTTTCTTTGGAGAGTCTAATGATTCCTTCATCATCTTCTCTCCTCTCCAAAAGCACTTCTACCTTATCTCCGACCTTTGCTGTCAAATTCCCTTCAGGGTCAATGAATTCGTGAATGCGAATCTGGCCCTCTGATTTGTAACCGATATCAACCAGGACATATTCTTTATCTACCTGGACAATCTCCCCTTCAACAACTTCGCCTTCCTGGATGCTTTTCAAGCTTTCTTCGTATAATTCCATGAAATTCTCAGTCTCTTGATCTTCTGCATCCTGACTGACTTCTGCCCCGGTCTCCATATCCGAGACCTCTTCGCCACTGCTACCATCAGAGCTCTCGGTTTCAAAAATGTTGTCTTCGGTTACTTTGTTTGTCTCGTTTTCCATTAAGTTCAATACCCCCTGCTATACTGTTTGCCCTATGATAATTACCTAATCGCCCTTTTTATCAGACCATATGACCAATATCAACCATTTATTTGGTGAAATCCACATGCAATATCATTTTTTCCAACACGAGTGATTATTTCCTCAACAATTTCTTCAGGCATCAATATGCTGGAATCTATCACATGCGCATCCCTTGCAGGTTTCAGCGGGGCCAGAGATCGAGTCTTGTCTTGATGATCCCGCTCTCTCAATTCCTCCTCAACAACCTCCTTTGATGCAGACTCCCCGCGTCTCAACCTCTCCATGTACCGTCTATCGGCCCTCACCTGTGGAGAGGCAGTCAGGAAAAACTTGTATCCGGCATTAGGAAAAACAACAGTACCCATATCCCGGCCCTCTGCAACAACTTTCATTCCTTCGGCCATCTTCTGCTGAAGACCGGTCATAGCTTCCCTAACTTCCTTTACAGCCGATACGGATGATGACAGCATATCCATCTCAGGGGACCTTATTTCATTAGAGATTTCATGCCCCCCCAAAAACAGCCTCTGAGGCACCTCGCCCTTTCCAGTTGACAGATTTTCCTTAAACTCGAGATGTATACTCATGCACATCTCACCCAGTCTTTTGCCGTCATTGATATCGACCTTGCTCATCTTTGCCGCCAGAGCCACCGCCCGGTACATGGCCCCGGTATCGAGATAAAGGTAATTAATCTTTCTTGCCAGGAGACGGCTAACAGTGCTTTTACCTGAGCCTGCCGGGCCGTCAATTGTTATGACATCACACATGCTCTTTCCTGATCGGCTACGCTTCCATTATCAGTAACTCAATAAGGTTAATGTAGAGATTATTGAGAACCTCCCAGTATCATTTTCAAGGTCTTGATAAACCTTTCGTTTTCTTCCGGCAATCCTGCGTTTATGCGGATGCAGTCCGGGAGTCCAAAGCTGTCCATCAAACGAACAATAACCCCCTGCTTCAGCATCTTGTCATAGACCTCTTTCCCTCCTTGAAGCATCTTGATCAGTAAAAAATTGGTCTGAGTCGGGACATATTCTATGCCAATTTCATCAAGGGCCTGATACAGATAGAGGAGACCCTGTTTCACCGCTGTCAGAGTTTTCGACACAAATGCTGAATCATCCAATGCCGCGGTTGCGGCCACCTGCGCGAGGGTATTGGAGTTGAAAGGCTGCCTCACACGATTCATATAATCAATAATTTCCTTCGAGGCAAACCCATACCCTATCCTCAGCCCTGCAAGGCCGTAAAGTTTTGAAAAAGTTCTCAGGACAATCAATAAAGGATGACCTGAGAGTAATTCGAGGCCATTGGCAGCGTCCTTGTCTGATGCGAATTCAATATAGGCCTCATCCAGCACAACAATAATATCATCCGGAATTCCTTTAAGAAAACGAGCCATCTCTTCCTTCAAAAGAAGAGTCCCTGTTGGATTATTCGGGTTATTGATAAAAATGATCTTGGTCTCAGGAGTAACTGCATTGGAGATCTTTTTTAGATCAATCCTGAAATCGGACAGTGGTACCGAGATCATCTTGGCGCCGGCACTATTAACCATTTTTTCATACACAAGGAAAGTGGGAAATGCCTGAATGACATGTTCCTCAGCAGACAGGAAAGTTCGGATGACCAACTCTATCAACTCGTTTGAACCATTACCCAATATGATCTGCTCAACGGGTATACCAAACTTTTCGCTTAGCTTTTTCTTGAGATAATATCCGTTGCCATCAGGGTACCGGTTAAGATTCTTTAGATTATCGACGATTGCCTTCATGGCAAAGGTAGACGGTCCCAGCGGGTTTTCATTGGAAGCCAGTTTAATGGAACCGCTGATGCCCATTTCTCTTTCAAGCTCTTCTATTGGTTTCCCCGGTGGATAAGGAATCAGTCCTTCTATCCCCTTATTGGTCAATCTCCGCATAAAAACATGTCCCCCGCTAATCCGGACAAGCCGGAATTTTGGATTTTAGATTTTGGATTTTGGA
>JAYEIR010000053.1:0-5177 GCA_034660135.1 Thermodesulfobacteriota bacterium | reverse complement strand
TAATAACTGATAACCGATAACTACTAACCGTAGCTCTTATCCCGATTAGTTGATGTAACCTGTCTGCGTGCGGACACGCACAGGCAGGAGGGTTCGAGGATTCAAGGGGTCGGGTGGGCCGTGTTCACACGACTGGATCTTCCTCGTGTTTATTGCCATTATCTGCCTTTGCCTGCTTTAGGCCTGTAGTTTGTAAAATAAGTTCAGCGATTCTATCTCTGATATCTGTATTCTGTGCCAGGAATTGCTTTGCGTTTTCTCTCCCCTGGCCAATCCTCTCATCCTTAAATGAATACCATGTCCCGCTCTTGTTGATAATATCCAGGGAAACGCCCAAATCAAGTATATCACCTTCCTTTGAAATCCCCAGTCCATAAATAATATCAAATTCAGCCTGCTTGAAAGGCGGTGCGATCTTGTTTTTTACAACTTTCACACGGGTCCGGTTACCCATGATTTGATCGCCCTGTTTAATGGCCCCAATCCTCCGGATATCCAGTCTCTGGGTTGCGTAGAATTTCAGGGCATTTCCTCCTGTGGTCGTCTCAGGGTTCCCGAACATCACACCAATCTTCATACGGATCTGGTTGATAAAAATGACACTGGTCATGGATTTACTTATAGCCGCCGTGACCTTTCTCAGGGCCTGAGACATCAGCCTGGCCTGGAGGCCCATATGGTGGTCACCCATGTCGCCCTCAATCTCTGCCCTTGGCACAAGCGCGGCTACTGAATCGATGATCAGCATATCAATAGCGCCGCTTCTGACAAGAATTTCCGCTATGTCCAAGGCCTGTTCGCCTGTATCGGGCTGGGAGACCAGCAAGCTGTCCACGTCAAGCCCGAGCTTCTTTGCATAATTCACGTCCAGGGCATGCTCAGCGTCGATAAAGGCGACCATGCCTCCAATTTTTTGGGCCTCGGCAGCGACATGAAGGGCCAGGGTAGTCTTTCCGGACGACTCGGGACCAAATATCTCCACGACCCTTCCACGCGGGATCCCGCCGACCCCGAGTGCCAGGTCCAGTGAAAGGGACCCTGTAGAAATGGTGGGTATGTCAACAATCTCATGATCGCCCATTTTCATGATCGATCCCCGCCCAAATTGCTTTTCTATCTGAGAAATGGCCTGATCAATTGCTATGTCTCTATCCATGGTATCACCTCCCGAACAAGTGAACTAAAGTATGAAGTGCTTAAAGTGAGCTAAAGTGCTTAAAGTTATTTTTTCCCGCTTAAGGGCCATGTGTTCAACCTGGTATAGACAGCCCCGCCGGGTCTCAGATCACTCTTGAACTGGATCAGCTCTCCAAGGGGGCATACCGGACTGTCCAGTTTTAGATACCGTGACAAAATTGTATCGAGATGTCCCTCGGGCCTGTCACCCTTTCGGAATCTTCCAAGCGTCAGATGAGGGCTGAAGCGCCGTTTTTCCTGTCTAATACCAAAAGGCTTCAGGTGTTTCTGCAGGGCATCCCTGAAATACGACATCCTCTCAAGATCTCCATTTAGACCAACCCACAGCACTCTTGGGCTGCGTCTGCCGCCAAAAACTCCTGCGCCTTTTATTGATATGTTGAAAGGCCCGTATCTGCGGCACACACTTGACACTGCTTTGTTTATTTGATCGAGATCCTCGTAATGAACATTCCCCATGAAGACCATAGTAAGGTGTATATTCTCTGGCTTGACACATCGCAAATCCGATAAAGACTTCTTAATCTCATGTGAAACGTGGAAAATCACGGCTCTTATTTCCGGAGGCAGTTCAAATGCCAGGAAGGAACGAATTTCCATTCAGGTGCCTTCTAACCCAGTCCAGTGCCATCATTGAGGTGTTCAATTTGATCTGTCTCCGGTTTCCCGAGAAGCAGTACTTTCCTGAAAAGACCTGATTACCGTTTGCCAGCCCAAGATAAACAGTCCCCACTGGTTTTTCCTCAGTGCCTCCGTCAGGCCCGGCAATCCCTGTTACAGCTAAACCCAGATCTGTTTTCATGTGCTTTTTTATGCCTTTAGCCATCTCGCGAACCGTGCTATCGCTGACTGCCCCATGCATTTCAAGGGTCCTGGGGGAGACATGAGTGAAATCCACCTTGGATTGATTGCTATATACAATGGCCCCCCCTTGAAAATATCCGGAGCTGCCAGGTACATTTGTAAGCCTGTGACCGATCAGTCCTCCTGTGCATGATTCAGCGAGCGAGATAGTCAGGTTTCTTTCTATGAGCATTTGGCCAACCACATCTTCCATTTGTTGATTGCCCGTGCCAAAGATGTAAGGCCCTATAAGGCGCCGTATTTCCGTCTCAATTTCTTTAAGCTTTTTTGTAACTTTGGATTCGTTTTTGCCACGCAGGCTGATGGTAATATGGTTTTCAGGGAAGTGGGGGTAGAATCCGAAGATGGCTTCTCCGGTCTTGCCCTGAAGACCATTAAAGATCTCGGCAATACTTGGCTCATCAAGGCCATATAACTTCAGGACTTTCTGCTTTATGAGTGGAACTGCCTTGTAAGCGCTCAGGATATCAGGGAGCACAAACTCGTCCATAAGATATCGCATTTGTTCAGGAACTCCAGGGAGAAAGTAGAGTCGAACATCTTTTTCTTTCAGGAAGAAACCGCAGGCAGTGGTCTCTTCAGGGTCCAGCATCATTGAACCTTCCGGAACCCAGGCCATTTTTTCAAGAGAAGGGGTCATCCGGATTCTTTTTGCCTCAGCGTATGTCTTGATTTTCTGCAACATTTGCTTGTTGAGGCAAAGGGACCTGTTCAATGTCCTGGCCACTATCTTGCTGGTCATGTCATCATTGGTCGAGCCGAGCCCACCTGTTATGATTACAAAACTGGATCTGTTTAAGGCCTTTGTTATAGCCTCGGAAATTGTATTGTAATCATCTCCCACGGATTTGATCCCGGTCACGCAGAGCCCTGAGGCTGTGAGCCTTCCGGCAGCGTACCGCGAATTCAAATCAAGGGTCCTTCCTGAGATCAGTTCGTCACCTATTGTGATAATTTCGCCATGCATAATTATTTGTAACCGTTCGGAGGTTCAAAGGTTCAGGGGTTCAGAGTTAGGGAAAATCGCTGACAGGTCTTTGTAATAAGACACCAAATTGTGGAGGACAGAGCCCTCACGCTTTGATGACTAATACGTCAACCCTGAACCTGTGAACGCTTACGTAATAGTCTAACTGCTTTTGATTATCTTAGCAAGTTCAACATAATTTCCACGCCCGCAAATGCGTATACTCCTGCCAAAAGGTCATCAAAGACAATCCCGAATCCACCTCTGATTTTTTCCAGGTGCCTGATAGGAAAAGGCTTTAAGATATCGAAAAATCGGAACAGAGTAAACCCCAAAACAAATGCCAACGAGGTGGTCGGCAAAAGAAGCATGGTCAGCACGAAGCCGGCAACTTCGTCGATTACTACTTCTGAGGGATCCTTCTTTCTCAGCAAGTCCTGGGCACGACCCGAACTCCAGATGGCGACTATGATAATAATCACCAGGGCAATGGCCTTTTGCCGGATCGCAAGGCTGCCTATCGCAAGCGTAAGCGGAACAGCAGCCAAGGTCCCAAAGGTCCCTGGTACTCCAGGTAAAAGGCCGGTTCCGAACCAGGTGGAGAGGGTCAGAGCGATCTTTCCTGAGGAATCAGCATGTTTGAAGATGTTCCATAAAGACAAATTGTTAGCCTGAGATTTTCTAAGTTCTCAATAACTTCGGTTAAAAGCGGGTATGGGGCTCTCTTTTTTTCTATGTCCTTAATATGGTTTAGAGCAGGGCCGCAGCAAAACGGCTTACTACCCCATTTATCCTGTTAACGAGAAGACTTCATAAGGTAAGCCGTTTTGCAAGCGCCCGTTAGAAAACAGCCTGTTGGGGCATAAATAAAAAAAGAGAGTCCCATACCCGCTACGGATCAAGTAACCCCGGACTTTTTGAGAAGTTACGAGATTTCGACATCAAACACTGTTTAAACCCATGACCCAGTAAAAGATCTCCCTTATGGGCCGGTTGTTTTTTAAGGCAATATCTCTGCAGACATCATATTCGGGGAGGAAAAAAGGGATGCCGTCTTTTTGAATCACTTTTTTCACCCTGATTTCACCCCAGGGACTGTCAACTTGTGCGTCAGATGTTTTCAATACCTTGCGCCGACTGTATCTGAATCGAATTCCGGAGGTCGTGCTTTCTCTGAATATGATTCCCATCAGGGCATCTTGTTGATCAGGCCGGCCCATGACTTGTATCTGGACTCCGGGCCGGTTTTTTTTCATCTGGACAGGACAGAAAACCACGTCAAGCGCACCGGCGTCAAAAAGTATTTCCATTAAATATCCAAGCCATTCCGGGGAAGTGTCGTCTATGTTGGTTTCTATGACAACAACCGTATCAGTCTCTTGTTCTAATTGTTGATCTCCAATGATGATACGCAGCATGTTGGGCCTGTCCGGCAGGTCCCTCTTGCCCGCGCCGTATCCTGTTTTCCTTACGACCATTGGAGGCAATGCCCCAAAAGAAACAGCGAGTCCTTTGGCTAATGCGGCGCCGGTTGGAGTGACCATCTCATGCCGGACCCCTGAATCAACAACAGGAATGCCCTTTAAGAGCCCAATAGTGGCAGGTGCAGGAACAGGGATTCTCCCATGGGCGGATTGGACAAAACCTGAGCCCAGGGGAAGAGGAGATGAGTAAATCTCCTTGATCTTGAGGCGTTCAATACCATATACGGTACCCACAATATCAATGATGGAATCCACGGAACCTACTTCGTGAAAATGGATATCATCTATTGGCCGGTTATGGATATTGCCTTCAACCTTTGCGAGATGTTCAAATATTTCAATACTCTTGTCCTTCACTGTCCTGCTCAGGTCACCGTGTTCTATAATCACGCGGATGTCCCTCAGGGTCCTGTGAGCATGCTGTTTATGCTTTAGCTTGACCATGAAACGGGTTCCGAAGATTTGATTTCTGGCTTCCCTAATCATTTCAAGGTCGTACCCATCCAGGGAGAGGGAGCCAAGACACTGTTTGAGTTCGTCAAAACAGAGACCTGCATCTAACAGGGCACCTAAGAACATGTCCCCGCTAATACCGGAAAAGCAGTCAAGGTATGCGATCTTCATTTTTGATCCAGTTTTTCAGGAAAACGCTTTTTCGTCCACAT
>JAYEIR010000052.1:2132-22469 GCA_034660135.1 Thermodesulfobacteriota bacterium | reverse complement strand
AAGATCAGACCGGCCAGACCCAAAATCGCGTTTCCATCCCCACCGGCAAGACGTAACAGGGCCCGCCACGGGCATCCTAAAAAGACCAGGGCCCCGATCATGGCAAAGGCCCCTAAAACGAATCTGACAATAGGAGCGGAGCCTACACGGGGCCGGAACTCTTTAAAAATATAGGCTGCAATCAGTGAGCCTAAGACAAACCCGATGATTTCGGGTCGCATATACTGCACCACGGCAGCACGATGGATTCCGATTGCCCCTGCGATATCCCTCTCAAAGCAGGCAACACAGATGCCCATGTTCCCGGGGTTGCCCAATTTCTGCAAGAGCGAGGCAATTACTCCAATAAATGCCCCCACACTTATAATTCCCCAGCGTGTCGATAAAAAGTTCTTCAATTGTGCCATTTAGTTCCTCCTCCTTTAGAAATATTGAACAAGAAGATTATCCAAAATTCATCAGTTGCCCCCGATACCTGGGTCAAAAGGCATATATGGCAGACTGAAAAACAGTGGAAAATAGTGATTAGGAGATAATGAAATGATGGGGTTTGATTTTTCGGCCTGACCCTGCCTACCGAGCCTGGGTAGAATGTCTATTAATAGCTCAGGTAAAACCGAAAAAGTTATACATGGATGGAATCCTTATAAAGGTAGTTTAAATGATTGGACGAATGATAGAGAGGTGTTTCCGAATTGTCAATCTGGAAATTCCGATAGTAAGACATGTGTCAACAGGGAATTCCGATAGTTTAGCACTGAAATATACCCGTTCAGGGGGAAAATCAAGGCCACAGTCGAGCTACCAAGGATATGCAATTTTTCGTTATTCCGGCTTTGCCTGCAGGAAATCAAGCATGGCCCGGCATAGTGGAGAAAGGGTTCTCCTTGTATCCCTGATTAGATAGAAGCTGCGAGACATGGAAAGCCCTTTCACTTTCAGGGCCTTAAGTATCCCTGTGTTCAGTTCTGTATCCAGGGCCCTTGATGACAGTATTGATACCCCAAGGCCTGCCTTGATTCCCTCTTTAACCGCAGTGGATGAGCCAAAGCACGCCACTACCTTAAGGGAATCCATGCCTCTTGATCCGGAAGCCTCTATAAATTCCTTTATTATCCTTAAGGTTCCGGAGCCGGTTTCCCTCAAGATAAAAGGTTCTTTGGAAATCTCTTCGATGGAAATCTCGGCTTTATTGGCCCATCGGTGTTGGGAAGGAACTGCCAGGACCAGTTGGTCTTTCCATAATTCATGGTGTATGAGGCTCCTGTGAGAGCTTCTGGAGCCAACCACTCCAAGCTCAAGTTTGCCCCCCAGGACATGGTCCTCTATTTCACTTGTGTCGCCAATAGTCAGCGTAACAGAGACGAATGGATATTCTTTGCGAAAACGTCCCATGACCTTCGGGAGGATATACTCTCCGGGAATGGTGCTTGCACCTACCTGAATATCTCCCTTTTGCATGCCGAGAAAATCCTGCATCTCCAAACACGCGGTTCTTTTATTGTCCAGGAGCAGAACTGCATGCTTGTATAAGAGTTCGCCTGCCTTTGTGGGTGTGACCTGCCTGCCAAGACGGTCAAGCAGACTGGTCCCGACCATGTCCTCGAGGTTGGCAATTCTTTCACTGACCGAGGCCTGTGCCAGGAAAACAGCCTCAGCAGCCTTTGAAAAGCTTTTCAGTTCAACGACCTTACTAAAAATTTCCAGGTGGCGTAGATCGAAATCTATGTTCTGAGCCTTATTAGATGTATGCAAACCAATCCTTTTTTATTCACGATAACCCTCAGGGCTATTAAATCTTGGATATCCGTTCATGGTAAGTCTCCTGAAGTGCCTGGACAAGGCAGGTCAGGGTCATGTTTACAGGGGTGGGGATCCCCAGGATGCCGCCTTCCCGGACAATAGCCCCATTGATAAATCCAACCTCCGTGATTTGCTGCCTCACCACATCCTGAAGCATAGAGGCGATATTGCCGGCCGTGGAACTGCACACTTCCAGTACACGTTCCAAAGGGTCCGGATATGGGAGGGTGATGCCCTTGGCGTGTGCCACGGCCACGGCTTCGCGTACTGCTTCTTCCATGACTGTCTTTGTGCCTTGTATCTCCGGCAGCCGGCCATTTTTCAACCTCGTGATGGCCGTCAGTGCATTTATCCCTGCATTAATTACCAGCTTGCCCCAAATAAGGTCGTTTACGTTTTTTACAGGGCGTGCCTTGAAACCGGCAGCGTTAAAGGCGGATACAATTTCTGCAGCAGTACTCAGCGGAAGTCCCTGTGCCCCGATCAGGGTTTCACCCTGCCCGGCATGTCTAACGTGTCCTTTAGCCAAGAGCGTGGCTCCTTCCGCGGTCACACCTCCGAGGACCCTGTCGCGGCCGAAGATGTCCTGCAGTATCTCCAGGTTTGCGAGACCATTCTGCAAGGTGAGAACCACTGTGTTAGGCCCAAGGCATGATTGCAGGTTTTCTGCTGCTTTCCGTGTTTGATAGGCCTTGACGCAGATCAGGATCACATCAGGTGTCTCTATTGGTATTGTGATTACTGTCGGGACATGAATTCTAAAGTTCCCGGCAATCTCTTTTACAGTGACACCATGCTCGTTGATAAAATCAGCCCTCTCCGGCCTGTAATCGAGCAGCGTCACATTATGACCCGTTTTCTTGAAGCGCGACGCAAAGAGGCAGCCCATTGCGCCCGGACCTACCACCAGGAAATTCATCAGATTTCTCCGCTAAACTACATCTTTTCAGCTTCTTCCTTCTTCATTGTAAAAGTGTGTTCAGGTCCAGGGAAGGCACCAGATTCCACTTCCTCTTTGTATTGAATGAGGGCCTCTCTTATTTGAGGGGCCAGATTGATATATTTTTTGACAAATTTGGGAGTAAACCGTTCAAAAAGGCCAACCAGGTCATGATAGACAAGGACCTGACCATCGCAGTCCTTGCCCGCGCCAATTCCTATGGTTGGGATAGTCAGTTCCTTGGTAATCCTGGCAGCCAACAGGTCAGGTATGCATTCCATCACGATCAGGAAAGCACCTGCCGCTTCTAAATCCCTGGCCGAGTTCAAGAGTTGTCTCGCGCCTTCTGCATTTTTACCCTGAACCTTATACCCGCTAAGTTTTGTCGCGGTTTGAGGGGTCAGTCCAATGTGGGCACAAACTGGTATACCTGCGTCGGTTATTCCTTTGATTACATTGGCCATTTCTGAGCCGCCTTCAAGCTTTACTGCTTCGCACCCGCCCTCTTTTATTAGCCGACCTGCGTTCTCTATAGCCTTATCAACGTTTACCTGGTAAGACATAAAGGGCATGTCCCCAATAACGAAGGTGTATTCTGTCGCCCTGCATACTGCCTTGCAGTGATGGATCATTTCATCCATGGTGACAGGGACCGTGGACTGATAGCCAAGCATGACCATTCCGAGAGAGTCCCCTACCAGGATAGTGTCGATCCGGGCCTGGTCCACAAGGCCGGCTGTTGGGTAGTCATAGGCCGTCATCATGGTGATTTTTTGGCCGGTTTCCTTTTTTTGTTGCAAACCAGCAATAGTGATTTTTTTTTGATCCATATTTATCCTCCTGATGATCGTTAGGTTGCGAACGTCCTCCGGTGAGGGGGAAAGGCCTTTTAATGAATCCAAGAAATGTATTCTCTTGTGAGAGGCAAATCCCACTCAGCCTTTGCCTATACTTGCTGAGGATTACCTATAAAAAGAATAACTAATGGGGCATTTGATTGTCAACAAAAACCCTGTGCGGATTTTCTTCATGCTACACGAAATCCTGATTTTACAGTTGAATAGGATTCGTTACTATGTATAATATCTTGGTGACCGTTTACAGGTTCAAATCTCGAAATGAAAACGAACATAGCATCAATCATGAGGTTTTACTGTGTTGGAATTGATACCATTAACCCAAAATCTAAAATCTAAAATCCAAAATCGTTTTGGATATCAATTGATTATGTCTCCCGTCAGGCGATGGCTTGGCAAAAAGCCCAAACGCGCAGATCATGAATGGGTTGTGTTACGCGTGTACGTGATTATCACTTTCTCAGTCAGCGTCTTGAATATGTCAGGAGGGATTTATGGCTCAAATAGATGCCTTTTTTAAGCTCATGAACGATCAGGGTGCGTCAGACCTCCATCTTGTGTCCGGCCAGCAGCCCATCCTGCGGATAGATGGTGAGATGGAGAGAGTGAAATATAAGGACCTTGATGATGATGAGCTCAAAACGATGTTGTATGAAATAGCCCCTGAACACAAAGTCAAGGTATTTGAAGAGACAGGAGATATGGATTTTGCTTATGAGATTCCCGGACTCGCCAGGTACCGGGCTAATTTTTTCCGGCAGAAAAACGGGGTAGGTGCTGTGTTCAGGGAAATACCTACAGAGATCCTTACCTGTCGACAACTTGGGCTGCCTCCTGTCATTCAAAGGTTGGCCACTCTGCCAAGAGGATTAGTCTTAGTGACCGGGCCGACGGGATGCGGCAAGTCCACAACACTTGCTGCCATTATTGATGAGGCCAACCACAACCGGAAAGAACATATCCTTACTATTGAGGACCCTATTGAATTTGTACACAGAAGTCAAAAGGCTATCGTGAATCAGAGGGAGGTGGGCACACATACCAAAACGTTTGCCGCAGCCATAAGGGGTGCCCTTAGAGAAGATCCTGATATTATCCTGGTGGGAGAGATGCGTGACCTTGAAACCATCTCCCTGGCCATTGAGGCCTCTTCGACCGGGCATCTTGTTTTTGCCACGCTTCATACTACCAACGCGGCAAAGACCGTGGACCGGGTTATCGAGGTCTTTCCAACAAGCCAGCAGGAGCAGATCAGGAATACTCTTGCTGATGGCCTTCGGGCTGTAGTAGCGCAAACCCTTTTCAAACGCATTGACAAGAAAGGGAGGGTGGTTGCCCTTGAAATCATGATCGCCACGCCTGGTGTGAGAAATCTTATCAGGGAGGGTAAGACATATCAAATCCCCTCAATGATTCAAACTGGGAAAAAATATGGTATGCAGACATTAGATGATGCCATCATGGGCCTTTTGAAGAAAACGATTATCAGCGCGGATGAAGCCTATGCCAAGGCCAGTGAAAAGTCCATGTTTCTGCCATTTCTAAAGAATCCGCCGGTTGATTTTACAGAGGGTTGATGGAGCCAAGAGCATGCGGTTACATGAGTTGGATTATATACTGACCTCTATGTTAGAGTCTCATGATGATGTGTCGGACTTCAATTTTACTGTGGGCAAACCTTTCCAGGTTGAGACTTCCGGAGAGTTGATGCCTGTATCATTGAAGCCCGGTGTAGAAAGCTTAACCCCTTTCCAGACAGAAATGCTGGCTCTTAATCTGATCAATGGGGATCGGCGCCTGACAAAAAATCTTCTTGCGGACGGATCCTGTGACATGTCGTATCATCTGGCCGGGAAAGCCCGCTTCAGGGTAAATATATTCTCACAAAAGGGTTGCTACTCTATTGTCATGCGAAGATTGGCCACAAGGGTCCCCACAATTGAAGAATTGAATCTCCCCCCGGCCTTTTTCAAAATGACCGGCGAGAGAAATGGGATCATCCTTGTTACCGGTGCAACGGGAACCGGAAAGACCACCTCCCTCGCTGCCTTTTTGGATGAAATAAATGAAAAACTTCCAGTTCATGTGGTGACCCTTGAAGATCCTGTGGAATACCTGCATGTCCAGAAAAAGGCCACCTTTAACCAGCGTGAGCTGGGTACGGATTTCAGTAGCTTTGCTGGGGGACTGAGGGCCGCGCTCAGGCAGGCACCCAAGGTGGTTATGGTTGGAGAGATGAGGGACAGGGAGACTGTGGAGATAGGCTTGTCTGCGGCAGAAACCGGGCATCTGGTGCTGAGCAGTCTTCACACCGTAGATGCGGGGCAGACCATAAACAGGATTGTCGGTATGTTTGAACTGGAGGAAGAGAGGCAGATCAGGATACGACTTGCCGACGCAATGCGTTGGATTGTCTGCCAGAGGCTTTTGCCAAAAGTGGGGGGCGGTCGTGTCGCGGCCTTTGAGATTATGGGTTCAAATTTGAGAGTTAAAGATACGATCCTGAACGGCGAGTCAGAGGACAGGAACTTCTACGAGATCATTGAGGCAGGCAGGCCTTTTGGGATGATGACCTTTGATCAGTGCATCGCAGATCTTTACAAACAGGGTCTTATAACACAGGAAACCGCCATGAGCTACGCATCCAGAAAGTCCATAGTTGGCAGGGCCCTTGATTCAATCAAGGCTGCCAGGGGCGAACAGACCACCAGCATTAAAGACCTGGCGATTGATAGGGGTTATGGAAGAAGAACGCAGGATAGGACGACTCCTTAAGGAGCAGGGAAAGTGGAAGTTATTTGCAAGAATTGCAAGGCAAAATTTAATATCCAGGATGAAAAAATCCCCCCTGGTAAGAGGGTGATCATCAGTTGTCCCAAGTGCAAGAATAAGATTGCCCTGGATGCCAATGGCTTGAAAAAGGAGACTCCGGTTGGTGCAGTTTATCAGGACAGAGGGCAAGCAAGCTCCGGGATAGACGCGTCATATGATTTTGATGGGGAGGATGCCCTTCTTGAGCACTACGAGGAAGAAATGAAGTTGGCTCTGGTGATGCAGAATAATGCGCGACAGTCTGAGATTTACAGGCAGGCGGTTCAGGAGCTCGGCTGCAAGTATTTCTGTGCCGGGAACTCTGGGGAAGCGATTAACGAGACGCGGTTTCATCATTTTGATCTCTTGATTCTATCTGATGGCTTTGATGGCACTGACCTGGTGCACAGTCCTATCCTTAAATACGTGAATCAGTTGTCCATGTCTGTTCGCAGAAGAATTTTTGTTGCCTTGATAGGGGATACATTTAAAACTATGGATCAAGTAACGGCCTTTGCAATGAGTGCCAATCTCGTCATTAACCGCAGAGATATCAGCAAACTAACCGGCATATTAAAATATGCGATTTCGGATTATGAAAAATTTTACAAGGTCTTTATGGATATGCTTATGGAGGCTGGAAAGGCTTGAGGATATTTTATTTCAGTAATTGCGTTTCACTATACTAAAAATGATGGATTTGAAAACCAAATATCGTCTCAGGGTCCAGAGCTGTATCGGAACTATCATCGATGTACACAAGGTGATCAGCGAGAAGTATGAGAACGAGCAATTGCAGCCCCGGTTCGAGGACATTGAGAAGGCTATCGAGAAGCTGGATATGGATCTGGTGTCCGAAGGGGATATGCTCATGATGGAAAAGGCCACCAATGCCCTGTTGGGAAAATTCAGGCCCATCTTTGAAGCATGGGGGGTTGGGCCTGTTTATGAAAATGCCAGGAACTGACTAAACGACGATCACATGCAATGACTGCTCTTTGCCCTTTACCAGTGCGTAGATGGAAATCAAGGAGCCAAATCCCAAAGAGTCAAACTGCGATTATTTTACCCCTGTTGGGTCTACCTCACAATCAAGGAGTTTCGCCCCGCTGATCGGTGTCAGAGTATCTTTCCATTTTTTTCTTAGCCGTTTAATGTCTTCCAGTCTTCCCAGGGCCCAGACAGATCCTCCTGAACCTGCACCAGCGAACCGGGCGCCGCAACCTGCGTTCTCCGCCTGCCTGACAAGTTTTTCGGTTATGGGTATTAGTGCTTCGGGCGTGAGTTCTCTTCGCAACGCCATTTCTTCCTGCAAAAGCCTGGCTGTGTAATCCCATCGCTGTTCTTTGATCGCTTGTGCCATGTGGTGAACTATCTCGTTGGCCTTTATCCAGCCTGCTCTTGTTTGCCCGGAAAGGAAGTCTTCTATCCATTTGCGATTGGTATGCGCAGCGACATGGCTTTTTCCACAGTAAGCTACCAAAAGGCGCTTTGAGAATTCTTTTTGCCCCTCCCGGTCAAGAAGGGATATTTTCTCAAAAGGTGTTCTGTGTCCATAATGCCATTTCCACTGGTTTATTCCACCATAAACGGCTGCTGCCTGGTCCTGAATGCCGCAGTTTCCGCCGGTTATGGCATCCTCAAGGTGATACGAAAGGTGAAGGATTTCTCTCTTTGTCAGGTTTTTGCCCCCGAGACTGACAGATAATTTGGCAAGGGCCTTAATCAGGACTACCAGGGCAGTGCTGGACCCGCCGAGAGAAGATTTAACAGGAGATGGGGAACTGATGTGTATGCTGATTCCACTGAAACCAAAGTATGAAACCGCGGCAAAAAAAAGGCCGAACGGCGGGGCAAAAGGCGGCTCGTTTCCATGAAAGACCTGAGGGTCTGAAAATCCCTGGGAAGAGATTTTTACGCCATCTCTATAAGGTGAGAGTGTGACAATGGTTCTGAGGTTCAATGCTACGTTGATGGTGGTAGGCTCTATACGTTCCAGAGGAAGGGCAATGGCCTTTATATCCCAGGTGCCTCCTGAGTCTATGCGGCATGGGGCTGACGACTGCACTTTATTCCGGAAAAGAATACCTTGTACAGACTTCGTCAAGTGGTTATTGTCATTTGAATTCATAGCGTTTACCGTAACAGCTCAATAATTAGTGGTTTAGAAAAGATCATCGTGTATGATTGAAGCTAAAAACCAGCGGGACTGTCTCCCAAGTCAACGACTTAATTATTTGACGATATCTGTTGCAGTAAAGTCATTGGCCTCTTGTAACCGTTCATGGGTTCAAAGGTTCAGAGCAGCACAGTCAGCAATCATCATAACAGCGTTGTCAGGTCTTGATATAAATAGAGATTTGCAGTAGAAAAGTCAATATCCGGTCTCACGGGGCCAAGACAGTCATTGTTGGAAAACCCGTCCTTGCTGGATTTCCCGCTTTTGCGGGAGTGATGGCTTTGGAGACTTCTTACAAGACTATCAACCGTAGAAGAGGAAAATGGACTACATAATCTGTCACCACAAGAGATCCATGCCAAGGGTCAGTGTTGATGTCTGCAAGAAGTGTGGTAGAATGAACAGGTGTGCTGATTACGCCGACTATGTCCAGCCTTTGCTGTTTCCCGGCCTAATCAGAGCGACCCACACGAGAACGGTCAAACGTAAAAGATCAAATCCTGAAGATACCAAAGTTTCAGGAATGCCGGAGCAATTAGCACTATATCAGTAAGGGAATTATTGGAGGTTATGGAGAGATGAGCGAAAAAAAGGGCGTTTATGCGGGAAGGATAGAGGATCTTCCTCTAATTGATGCACCGGGCCACAACGAGAATCTTACGAAAAGGGTGGTCTTTGGGCCGGGGCGTTTCTGGGACGACTATGTGGTTCGCTATTTTACTTGTGCCCGGGGAAACAAAACTCCGTTTCACAGCCACGGATGGCCGCACTACGTCTTCATCATGAACGGGAACGCAATTGGAACAATAGGCGATGATACCTATTCACTTGCACCCGGGTCATGGGCATATGTGCCACCTGATACAGAGCATTTCTTTGAAAACACAGGTGATACAGATTTGAAATTTCTCTGAATTGTGCCTGTGGAAGGGGATAAGTTTATCCCCATTGACCCAAATTAAGAAGGACGGCTTTCCGTTTCAAGCAGAGTCTAAAACCGATGATTAAGTCACAAAACACGAACAATAATCCAGTGGTGTCTCCTGAATTAAACCAAATACCCGAAAACTTTCACCATATTCACCTGATGGGTATTTGCGGGACAGGTATGGCCTCGTTGGCGGGCATGTTAAAAGAAAAAGGATATCATGTGACGGGATCGGATCAGAACATCTATCCTCCCATGAGCAATTTGCTTGAATCACTATCTATTCCTGTTTTGGAATCCTACAACCCGTGTCACCTTCACCCCAATCCGGACCTTGTTGTGCTGGGAAACGTAATTACACGGGACAATCCCGAGGCTGTTGAGCTTTCTCGCCTGAGCCTTCCTTACGTGTCTTTTCCCCAGGCCCTTGAGCATTTTGCATTGAAGGGTAAACAGTCCATAGTAGTATCAGGTACTCACGGGAAGACAACCACATCCGCCCTTGTGGCCTGGATACTGGAAAAGGCCGGTATGGACCCTGGTTTCATGATCGGCGGAATCCCCCGGAATTTTCAAAAGAATTTCAAATTCGGCAATGGTCCCTGTTTTGTAATAGAGGGTGACGAGTACGATACGGCCTTTTTTGATAAGCAACCAAAATTCTTGCACTATAAGCCGTGGGTGACAATCCTGACGAGCATAGAATTTGATCACGCTGATATTTACCGTGATCTGGATCATGTAATCGGGAGCTTCAGGAAATTGATCGATTCTATTCCACCGGAAGGTACCCTCATAGCAAACGGAGATGACCCGATAGTCAATACGGAAATAAATCGTGCCGAATGCCCTTTAGTCAGGTACGGGTTCTCAGGGAATTGCACCTGGAGGCCGGTCAATATCGATGTTCAAGAAGATCTCACGCGCGTAACAATTCAAAAAGATGGGATCGAACATATAACCCTTGCGACTCCCCTTTATGGGCGCCATAATATATCAAACCTCTTATCGGCCGTTGCACTATCTGATTTTCTTGATATAGATCCCTGCGACTTGACCGAGGCAGTAAGGACATTCAGCGGCGTGAAGCGAAGGCAGGAAAAACTGGGAGAGAAAAACGGAATAATTGTCCTCGATGATTTTGCCCATCACCCTACAGCAGTCAGGGAAACCATTAACGCGGTGAAAGAGAAGTATAGAGATCGCCGGTTGATTGCCGTGTTCGAGCCAAGATCCAATTCCAGCAGGCGTAAAATTTTTCAGGAAAGGTATGCTCTATGCTTTGACTCCTCAGATCTTGTCATGATACCTGAGCCTCCTTTAATGGAAAAGATTCCCCCTGCAGAACGATTTTCCTCCAGGCGCCTTGTAATGGATCTTGAAAAAAGGGGCCTTACCGCCCTTTATTTTTCAAACACAGATCATCTGATGGAGGCATTGGTCAGAGAGGCCCGTACAGGCGATGTAATCCTGATAATGTCCAACGGGGGCTTTGATAATCTGCCGCAGAGACTTTTTGATAAGTTACCAATATGCCCTTTGTCCCCATGAGACTCGTAGTGACCGCTGAATCGTAACAGCTCAATAACTATCGGCATACGAGACAGGCACCGGGATCTCTTTTTTAAACCGCTGATTAGTCTCTGAACGAAAACCTCGAAATGAAAACGAACACAGCATCAATCATGAGGTTTTACTGGGTTGGAATTGATTCCATTAATCCAAAATCCAAAATCCAAAATCCAAAATCCAAAATCCAAATTACATTACCCAACCCTGGATCTTTTACCTGGTTTGTATCCGATATACAGACGGGTAATCCCCAGGCTAAGCGAATGTGTTTCTACATCAGCCAGCCCCGCACTTCGCATCAGCAGGGCAAAGTCGTATGCCGCGGAAAAATCCATGATGGAATCCCCGAGGTAATAATAGGCCCTGTGGTTGGGAGAAAAGGCATGTGCTATGCGCGGCAGGATCATGTTTAGATAAGTATTATAGATTCTGCGCAAAAATGGTGTCCTTGGCAAAGTCATTTCCAGGACCAGGATTTGTCCCCCCGGGACCACCACTCTCGTCATTTCCTGCAGGACCTGGATTTTGCGTGGCATATTGCGGATGCCAAAGGCAATGGCCGCGGCATCAAAGCTTTCAGAGGCTGCCGGAATATGCAATGCATCTCCCTGGACCAGTTTTATCTTTTTAGAGAGATCTTTCTTTTCAATTTTTTTCCTGCCCAGCTCAATCATTTTCTTCACAAAATCCAGTCCCAGGATCTGGATATCAGGATAGAAAAGAGCTGTCTCAATGGCCAGGTCAGACGTACCTGTTGCCACATCAAGCAGGCGGTGAGTCCTTGGAAATCGCATTTTTTTCACGGCAAAACGTCGCCAGGAGACGTCCCTGCGCAGGCTTAGAAAATGATTCAAGAAATCATATTCCCTGGTGACAGTGGAGAATATCTCTTTGACCATCCTTACTCGCTCTGTGTCGCTGATCTGATTCAGCCGGGGGTATTTTTTCGATATGGCTTTTTTCATTGTTTCCCGAGTTTTTGAATCACTTGCTGTATGGCCGATGAATATTCCCTGGGTTGCCGACGGGACATGATGCCGGTGAAAAGATTCAGGGTCCCGCTGAACTGAAGTCTTCCCTGAATTCGAGTGAACAGCACGTAGTCTGAAATCGTGGAATAAGACCTGATTTTTTTGCCTCGTCTATCGCCTCATCAGACCAGACAGCCATGCGGGTTGCCCCGGCTTGAATGGCAAGCCTTTCCATGAGCCATCCTTCTCTGTTTCTGGGCCTTTCACATCCCAGGGAGATAGGGACTTCAGGCATCATTAATCTGGCTCTTGCAATAAGACGGCCAATTTCAATGGGTGACGGAGGCACGATTCGAGCCATCGGGGTTCCTTTAAGGGGTGTAAGTACAACGATAACCAGTGCCTTGGGTCTGTATGTACGGATGATTTGCAGGGCCTTGTATTCGGCGTTTATGTCTCCATGGAACAGCCCTGCTACAATATGCGGGATAAACTCAAGGCCGCTTTTTTCGATAGCATCAAGTGCCTCAAAGAGCGGCTTCAAGCCATTGAGGTGATAGATTTGTGTGGCTGTCTTTGCATCACCCATGACATCTATCAGGCCCTGGCTTACTCCCGCCTCTTTTATCATGCGGCAGGTTTCGGTGTCAGGGAAACCTGTATGTGCGGAAATAAAAAGGGAAGTCTGGTTCTTAATTTTTTTTATGGCCTTGTAGTATTTTTTCCAGGGGAGTCTTCCATTGCGGTCAGACCCACCGGTCAAGAGGATGCCATGAGACCCGTTTCCGGCCAACCTGAGTGAGATATCCACCAATTCGTTTGGTTCCGTAATTTGTATCATGGGTTCAAGAAGCTTGCCCTTGCAGTGCTCGCACTGGAGCAGGCATTGGTTGCCGGTAATAGATATGGCAGGATAACGTCCCCGTTGCTGCCCGTACCTGATCATGCCCGGCAGATAGAACGTAAATATAGGCCCATGATTTGCTCTGGCGGTTTTCCATGCAGACTCGAAAAGCTCCTTGTCTTCAGGGGAATATTGAAATTCTTGCATTTTCTTTTTTATTCTTATGCTTGACATATAGACCCGATTGGATAGGGTGTTAGAAATGTAGAGCCGTTGCGTGAAGGAACCGGCTGCTTCCAATGAAAGGGAGGTTATGTTAATGAAACATATAAATCAAGTGGTAGCAAAGGGCTTATTCATTATCTTGCTCTTTGCGTTCATGATTTCCTGCGCTTCGATCCCTGTATTGAAGGTCAATTACCAGCTTCCGCCATCCTCAGACGAGTTGAAAGGCAAGAAGGTTTTTTTGATAGTTGAGGATGCACGGAAAACAAAGGAATTCCTGGGGAAGGGCGCATCAAAGGAATTAAGCAATTTTCCTGGAAACTTTGCCTTCAGCGTTACACGTTACGGGGGGGCCGGATTTAAGATAGGTTTCTTCCATGTCCGGGATATGGTGGTGGAGGCCTTCAAAAGAAGACTTGAAAACACAGGATTGGATCTCGTTCAGGAAGAATCCCATGGAGACCCCGTGTTGCTGATCATCCTCAATGAGTTTGTCCTTGACCTCGTGGATCGAAGATGGATAGTCAATATGAGCTATGAGGCCATACTGAAAAAAGAAGGAAGAGTCCTTTCAACCCAGATTATCAGTGGAGAGGCCGAACGATACAAGCTGGCGGGGTGGGGCGCAGCCGATATAGTGTTGGGGGAGATCTTTTCTGATATGGTGAACCGGCTGGATGTGGACAGGCTTTTTCAAAAAGTCAATTTGTAACTGCCTGGCACCGGACCTGTTGAATTACCCGAAGGGAAACCTTCTCCGATATGAGTTCAAGAGATCACGTATTCTTAATAAGTCTTGGGTGTGCGAAGAACCTGGTGGACAGCGAACACATGCTTGGAATCCTCAAATCAAGGGGGTTTGAACTTGTGTCCGATATTGAACAGGCCGAGATTGCCGTGATCAATACCTGCGGCTTTATCCATCCGGCCGTGGACGAGGCTGTTGATACTATTCTTGAGATCGCAGCTATTAAGAAGCAGGGCAAGCTAAAGAAATTGATAGTAGCCGGGTGCCTTGTCCAGCGCTACGGTTATAAACTGCAAAGGGAGATCCCGGAAGTGGACGGTTGGTTAGGCACGGGAGAGATAAATCGGATAGTGGATGTTGCAGGCAATTATAATCCGGGCCTTCCCTCCCCGTTTTTTATTGGCAGGCCTACGTATTTGCCTGATCATTCAGCCCTGAGAATTCAGACAACACCATTT
Source organism: Thermodesulfobacteriota bacterium (assembly GCA_034660135.1). GTDB lineage: Bacteria > Desulfobacterota > DSM-4660 > Desulfatiglandales > Desulfatiglandaceae > JAYEIR01. The sequence goes on along the minus strand of JAYEIR010000052.1, from coordinate 8,133 downwards.
TACAGCGCCTATCTCAGGATTTCTGAAGGATGCTCCCATAGATGTTCTTACTGCCTTATCCCCGCATTGAGGGGCCCTTTTCGAAGTCGAACCCCTGAGTCGTTGATCATTGAAACAGAGCAGATGGTCAGCCGCGGCGTGAAGGAGATCAACCTTATTGCACAGGATACAACCCTGTACGGCAAGGATCTTTATGGAGGGATCGGCATAGAAGACTTGTTGGAAAAGATGATAGAGATAAAGGAAATCAGATGGATTCGTTTACTCTATTGTCATCCAGGGACTATTTCTGATAGGCTGTTGGAATTAATGGAGTCAGAAGAGGCCATCTGTCCTTATCTTGATGTGCCACTGCAGCATGTTAACGAAAAGATCCTGAGATTAATGCAAAGAGGGCCCGGCGGAGAGGCCCCGTTGGATTTAGTTGACCGGATAAGGTCCGGGAGACGAAGGATAAGCATCAGGACAACTTTGATGGTCGGGTTTCCTGGTGAGACAGAAGAGATTTTTGGTGAACTCCGTGATTTTGTAAAAATGGCTGAGTTGGACCATTTGGGTGTATTTGTTTTTAGCCGGGAAAAAGGGGCGCCGGCAGCACGTCTTAAGCAAACAGTTGAGAGTGAAGTGGCAGAGCAAAGACTGGATGAGATTATGGTGCTTCAGGAAGGCATTTTAAGGAAGGCCAACCAGCGAATAGTTGGTCGTGTAGTCCCTGTGTTGATAGAGGGATTGAGCCCGGAAACGGACTTGCTGCTGAAGGGGAGGACGGCAACCATGGCGCCTGAGGTGGACGGGCAGGTCCTGATCAACGAGGGAAATGGTGTGGCCGGGGAAATTATGCCGGTGTTGATAAACGAGGCACATTCTTATGATCTTATTGGGGAAATTACACCCACAGTGTGACCTGTGCTAATGGAGAGCCTGGAATTTGCAATGGATATGGATAGCGCCATACTTAAAAACCATGAGAACCATTTCAAAAAGATAGATGAGGAGTTAGATCGACTCCTTAGTTCGCGAGTGGATCTTATAAGAGATATTGGGAAACATGTCCTCCTGGGACGTGCCAAGAAGCTTCGGCCACTTTTTTTCGTCCTCTCATGTCATCTGTGCAATTATCAGGATGAATCCATATACCGCTTTTCGACACTGTTTGAGTACATGCATGCAGCTTCTTTGCTTCATGATGATGTGCTGGACAACGCTGAAGTCAGACGAAACAAGCCATCGGCCAATCAGGTCTGGGGTAATCAGACGGCTGTGTTAGGAGGGGACTTTCTGGTTTCAAAATTCTTTTCCCTTGCTGTGAGCTCAAACAACATACTGTTCCTTAAGCGGCTTACAGACACTGTACAGATGCCCGAAGGACAGATACTTGAGCTGCTCCATACGGATGACTGGAATATCAGCAAGGAAGAATATATGGAGATTATCAGGTCCAAGACAGCCGTTCTTATATCAACTGCGTGCGCCTGCGGGGCCATATTATCAGGTGCTGGAGAAGAAGCAGAGGAATCCCTCGGTGAATTTGGACTCAACGTCGGAATCGCCTTTCAGCTCATGGACGATCTGTTGGACTATACATCTTCGGCAGAGGTCTTTGGCAAGCCGGTAGGCAAGGATTTAAGAGAGGGTAAAATTACATTGCCCCTTATCTATACTCTGCCAAAGATTGACAGGCCGGAAAGAAAGAGACTTGAGGACTTATTTGCAAGCCATCAAGCGACTGATGAAGATTACGAGTATCTGATCGGACTTGTGAGGAGCAACGGGGCTGTCGATGAAGTCCGGAATGAGGCCCAGTCTTATGTGAATAAGGCTGTAACCTGCTTAAGCAAATTCCCTGAGTCTCCTGCCAAAAGAGACCTTTTGCAGTTGAGCCAGTATGTCATTGACAGGATATATTAGGCGAGCCCTTACTTCCCAAAAGGACATATTGGATAGTGGCACTTCTGACAGTTCAGACACAGACCGCCGTGAGCCATCGCGGCCACATCTTCCCTTGTGATTGTCTCTCCTGCCAGGACCCGGGGCAAGACAATGTCCAGTATTGTGGTCTCATAGAAAAGAACACAGGCAGGCAGCCCCAGTACAGGGATATCGCCAATACGCCCATATAGGAACATGGCCCCCGGCAAGACAGGAGTCCCATAGACCACGTCTTCCGCCCCTGCCTCGGCGATGGCCATACGGCTTATGTCGTCAGGGTCAACACTCATACCTCCCGCCACCATGATAAGCTCTGCCCTGTTCCGGATCAAATCCTTGATCCCCTGGACAATTTTGGTTTTGTCATCGGGCGCAAACAGGGGCTCTGTTAGCTGGCATCCGAAAAATTGCAGCTTTTTTTTAATTATGGGCGTGAATTTGTCATCAATGAGACCGCTATAGACCTCGCTTCCCGTGACAATCAGGCCGGTTTTGGGCTGTGAAAATTGCTTGACGGAAAAGATCCCTCCAGCGGCCTCGGCAATGTCCGTGGCAGCTTCAAGGGTCTTTTTGTCAATTATCAAAGGGATTGCCCTTGCTGCAGCCACGATCTCTTCTTTTTCTACAATAGTGTTATTATGCTGTGAAGCACAGCAGATTTCCGGGATCATGCTGATCTCGGTCAGGCATTTAACATCGACCTTCAGGAGACCTCTGTAAGCTGATTTCAACGATAGTTTGCCTTCTGAGGGCAGGTCGTCGAATATGATACCAGGACCAGTTAGTGCCTTTGCAAGCCTGACGGCGGCGTCGTCTTCATGCATTTTGTCCGGACCGATGTTAAGGGCAAATAGATGTTCCTTGCCAAGACGTCTCAGGTGAGCAAGGTCTTCTTTCTTGACGATATGACCTTTTTTGAATCTTGCTCCTTTGAACTGGCCGGGCCTGATTTCTGTTATGTCATGGGCCAGGACTTGTCCCACGGCCTGGTCAATCGGAATTATTGTTGACGAGGATCTATATTTGTTTGACATAAGAATTCCGCTAAGTTCGATGAGCACGTAAATAGTCAGAAAGCACCCGTTGTCGTCATTCCTGCTTTCGTGGGAGATGGATCAATATCCTTCGGGCTAATAACCTGAACAGTTACACGATACCAAATGAAAAAGCAAGAAGTTTGTAATCAAAAAGACCTCGCAAACCGCTTGATCAAGTCAGCGATATCATGCGGTTGAAACACTATGCTTATCGTACCGAGCGTACTTATAAGACTGGATCGCTCTTATTTAGTCTCTGAACGAAAACCTCGAAATGAAAACGAATACAACATCAATCATGAGGTTTTACTAAGTTGGGATTGATTCCATTAATCCAAAATCTAAAATCTAAAATCCAAAATAGTGCCTGAACAGGGTTTTTGTTCAGGCACTATTTAGACAGGGCCATTTAGAGCTTTCTTTCTCAACCAACTCTATTAGAATGTTGTCCACGGGAAATATGAAAGCGATTCTCCGGTTATCAAAACCGCAGGCAGGTACGGGCTCACACACCACTCTCCCACCCCTTTTTTTTATCTTCCTGATTTCCTTGTCAATATCCTCAACCTCAAAACAAAGGTGATGGAGTCCTCCCCCACGACGGAGGGCGTTGCCTATAGGGGAATCCGGATCAGTAGGTTCCAGTAGTTCCAGAGTGATTTCGTCGCCCCATCCTAAACCGAGAAAAATGGCCTTCACTTTTTGGACGGGATCCTCACCTGTGTCTTCAACGACTTTGAGTCCCAGGAGCCTTTCATACGTCTTTGCACTTTCATGTATGTCTTTGACGACGACTCCTATATGGTGTAATTTCATAATTATTCTCCTTGTAAACTTCCTCTTGACATCAATAAGTCCTTAGATACTATAATAATCCGAGGCATTTTCAAGACCCTCTGCTTGCCCGGGGAGCAGTCCATTAATCTGATTCAAGAGTTTCGCATCAACAATCGGCAGTGTCAAAATGAAACTAAGAAACAAGTTTATATTTGGGGCATCAGGAATACTTGTCATAGGCATGTTTCTTTCTATAGTCATTGTCGCCATCATAATCAACAAGCAGAATCGCAAAACATCCGATGACCTGCTTTGCAAGTCTTTCAACGTCATTGGTGACGCGATATCAGAGAGGCAGTATAAGCTCATGTGTGATTCCCGCCAGATGGCCACAGCAAACAATATGGTGGGAAAGATGAAATTTCTGGTGGAGAACAGATCAGTGTTCGATTTTGTCACAATAAAACCTACATATGATGAAATAACCGAAGGAATATATAACATTGGCAGGACCGCCCATGTCTGGAAGGCTGTTATTTATGATTTCAACGGGGAGCCTGTCTCCTTTTTTACTATTGATGAGGACTCGATTTATCTTGGATATGTCCACAATTCTGCCCGGCCTATCTTTGGCCTGGCGTCTCTCAGACCTGGTGACGAATTGAAATACGAGTCGTGGAAGACACGGCCTTTCCTGCAGGATATTGAACCAAAATTTGGTGAAGCGATCCCGACACGCGAAGCAATTAGATTCGAGGTGGTGGACGGATTTTTGTGTTTGATTTCCTATGTCCCGATTATGGGAAGGATATATAGCCGGGAAACCCAGATGTTTTACACAAAACAACTGGGACTGCTGACGGCAACTCAGAGGTTTGACAATGCATTTGTCAACAGGATGTCGAGGTTGACCGGGACCAGGATAAATATCTTTACCAAAGAGGGGCTGAGCACAGGATCGCTTAGAGAATACAAGTCATTTGACCTGAACTCGTTTGAGGATGCAGGATGGCAAAATGCCCCGGCGAGGCAAGATGTTTTTCTCAATGACATCACCTTGGATGGCGAAAGTTATTATCAGGGTGTTTTGCCGATTTACTCTGAATCAAAGTGTCTATCTGCGATTGTGTCCCTTTATTCAAAGGATATCGGCAGGGCTAACACCTTGCAAATGATCAAATTGTTGGGTATGGTATTTATTGCATGCATCCTGTTTGTCCTGCCTTTTACGATTGGTTTCTCAAATTCCCTGGCCAGACCCATATCAAGGGTTGTAGCCGGTCTCAGAGAAATGGCACAGGGGGAGGGGGACGCTATCATAAGGGTTGATGTCAAAAGCAAAGATGAAGTGGGTGAACTGGCAAAAGGGTTCAATGTTTTTGCCACCACTATCAAAAAAGCTCAAGATCAATTAAGACGGCTCTCAAAGAGTATCATGAACAGCCAGGAAAAAGAGCGCAGGGCTATAGCCCGGGAACTGCATGATGAACTTGGACAGATGCTTACAGCGCTGCGCATGGATGCTGTATGGATAAGGGGGCACCTGAAGAAAAATGATCCCAAAGCGGCGGATCGGGCTTTGACCATGTGCAATCTTATCGACAAAAGCATTGACGATGTTCAAGGCATGGCCCTCCGTCTGCGCCCGCGACTCCTCGATGATCTGGGGCTTATCCCTGCCCTTGATTGGTATATAGGGGATTTTGAAAGACGCACAGGTGTTGTATGCAGTTTTGAAAACGCAGATGTGCCCCACTTGAATGACCTTCAGACCACTGCAGTTTTCAGGATAGTTCAGGAGTCCTTGACCAACGTCGCCCGTCATGCCCTTGCTACCCATGTGAAAATCTCTCTTCAAGGGCAGGACGGCATGTTGGCCTTGACTGTAGAGGACGATGGAGGAGGCTTTGATACACGAAGAATTTCGGATCCTGATTGCTTAGGCATTGCCGGCATGCGGGAGCGTGTCGCTCTTGTCGGGGGGACGATTAAAATTGAAGCACTGCCGGGACAGGGCACGAGGCTTTCTTGCCGAATGCCCATAAACGGCCAAGACGAGCAGCAACTCTAATCATGGCTTCCACACACACAGAAGGCAGACAAGACATCAGTCGCAATGGAGACTCTCCTTTTGGGCTGTACCCGGTGTCCCCGGTGCCTGTAAACACAGCCCACTCGATTTCTTTTTTTAACCGCTAATTATTGAGCTGTTACGATTGTTGATTGAACAGCAGGCAGTTCGTGCAACCCTCAACCAA
>JAYEIR010000052.1:0-2032 GCA_034660135.1 Thermodesulfobacteriota bacterium | reverse complement strand
CAACCCGCAACCCAGAATTCCTCAATCCCTAATTCTTAATCTTCAATCTATACAGTCCATACTCATAATCTTGTTCTTTTGCCTTTGCGACTTCCTCCAGGTGATATTTGTCTCTTATTCCCTGGCAGAGTCTCCGGTTGCGCTTGTTCTTGGTATTGCACCAGTAATTGTAGTGAAAATAGACATGCCCCTGGTACCTCTTGATCAGATCTTTGATAAGGTCGGGGTTGTTGATCCCTGCATAGGTCTGGATGGCATTCTGATTCCACAAGAGGAGCATGGTGGGATTCTGGGTCAGGACAATGGAGCGCTCCGGGATTTTACTTATGAATTCCCTGGCATACTTGTGGTCATGTCGTGATCCCCAGGCCTCTTGGCCCACTCTGCTGATAAGGGGCATGAACTTCAGAGAGGAGAAGAGCAGCACAAAAATAACCAGGCAGGATACGGCAGCCCTTCGGCTGGAATCCCCACCCAGGAAACCAGTATCCGGCATCCGGCATCCGGCATCCATCTTATCCCTTATCCATCCGCCCCCCATCCCGGCTAAAATGGCAAGGGGCATGAATGAAACAACGGCGAAACGCACATCAGCCCCGTATTGGTAACTCCCTGCGTAGAAAAAGAGGAAAATGCCCCAGAAAAGGAGAAACCAGCAGAGGAGGAGCATCCTCCATTTGATGAGGCTTCGGGAGCAGAAAAGGCCCAGGCCTGCCAAGGCCGTAATTATGACTGGAAAGTGCTTATCGTTAAGGTAATATATACCATTGGTATAAAGATTATTCTTCAGGAACTCTAAAGAAAATATACTCCCTTCGGCGCCCCACGAGTGCCCGCTTACCGCATAAAAATGGAGGACGTGGGGGAGCAGGAAGAGGGTGGTCAGGAGGCTGAAGGTCCACAATTTTCTGTCAGCAAATGTCCCGGGAGAGATGACTATCAGGACCGCGATGGCAAATGGAACAACAAACAGGGATTCGGGCCGCATCTGACATGCAAATGGTATCATCAGAGATGCGAAGAAAAGGTGCCTGTCCTCTCTCGTCTTGAGAAAGACGATCAGGGAAAGGAATGTCAGCCCGGCAAAAAGGGCAGCGGATGGTTCTGCGGCTGCCGTGTTGGACCATATAAGATTGTGTGGGATAAGCGCGAAGGCAAGACCGGCCAGATAAGAGGTGAAATAGCCTCCGGTCAGATGCCAGGTGATAAAAAAGGCCACCAGGGCGCCCGTGGCAAAAAAAAGGTTGTTGAGCAGAAACGCATAGAACTCATTCGTGCCAAGCATCTGGAACATCAGGCTGATGAGAAACGGCCACCCGCTTGGTTCCTTGTTATAGGAAATCCAGTGGGGAAAATATTCGCCGTATTCAAAGGTGCCGTAATTGCAGAAGCCGGTCTGGTTTGTCAGGGCGATATTCTGGCCCACATTGGCATAGATATCCTCGTCATAATAAATGCGATGGGTGCGGGGGACCACAAAGGAGGTCATTGAGAATGCAAGCACGAAAAGAACGGCCAGAAGGATGCCCTTTTTGTTCAAAAACTGCCTCGCTAAGTTCCGGAGGTCTCTGTAGCAGATGGCAATTGAAATGATCAGAAGGAAAAAATTGACCCTCAGGCCCCACGGGACCCATTTCTTAAGAATATTGGTTAGTTCTCCCTTTGAAAAGTGATCCAGCAGGTAGACGTCAACGCCCAGGAGGCAAAGGTACACAAAGAGCAAGATCAAGGGATAGAAACGGTGATCATAAGTCTTCTTCAGCATCGTTTTTTCAGCCACCCACCTTTGGATTGATGCCCCGGTTAAATCCGCTCCGCTCGTCATCGCATGGTAAGTTCTCAATAACTTCGGGTAAAAGCGGGTATGGGGCTCTCTTTTTTTCTTTATGTCCTTAATATGGTTTACAGCAGGGCCGCAGCAAAACGGCTTACTACCCCATTTATCCTGTTAACGAGAAGACTTCATAAGGTAAGCCGTTTTGCAAGCGCCCGTTAGAAAACAGCCTGTTGGGGCATAAATAAAAAAAGAGAG
>JAYEIR010000051.1:0-5361 GCA_034660135.1 Thermodesulfobacteriota bacterium | reverse complement strand
TGCCAGGAAATAAATTGGACGCTCATTTGCGACACGCCGAAAGAGATAGATAGAGCAAATCAAGAGAAAAAGATCTGGAATCCACACGCCGATTACTGGTGGTATGGTGCCTGTCGCACAGATATTTCTCGTGCCGGCAAGGCACATATAATATATGGAAAAGACCGCCAGGCTTATCCCGATTCCGGTTGATCGTCCTCGGGCTCTTATTTGTGCGCCTAAGGGCATTCCAATGAGGCCCATTAAGAAAACAGCGAGCGGCAGGGAGAATCTTTCCAGAAGTTCAATCATAATCTTGTTGTACTTCTTATCTCCCTTTGAGACCTTTTTCGATTGTCTGATCAGTTCGTTTGCCGACATCTCGTTGGGTTTTTTTTGCCTTGATTCAAGGGCGGCCATGATGTCTTTCAAGCCGATATTCAAGTCATAGGTATTAAATCTTATGGTCCTGCTGGATTGGAGGTTTTTTTCAACCACAAAAATTGTGCCTTTGAGGAAATGCAGCTTTATGATTCTTTCCTCAGGGTAAAGAAAAATTCTGGCCTCTTGAGCGATGATGGTATTTGTGACAGCCTTGTCACGCCTGTCCACTACAAAAACATCCTTCATGAGCCTTTCCCTGCTGGAAAAGCTGCTCACGTAGAATACAACGTTGTCAAACGGCTCACAGAAAACGCGCTCCTTGATGCCCAGGTCAGCCTTTGATTGGGCTATCTGGAAAATGAGATCCTTGAAAGATTTGTTACCCCAGGGTATTGCAATAAAGCTAATAAACATGGCAAGCAAGAAACCCAATAAAGAAAACACCACCACAGGGGGCAGCATCTGATAGAGGCTGATACCGGATGACTTCAAGGCTATAATTTCGCTATCACTCGATAAACGCAGAAAGGCCACTACAACGGCTATGAGATTGACCGCAGGCAGGGAAAAAGATATGATATCAGGCAATAGATAAACTAACATCCCGATAATATCTCCTACATTAACCCCACGGTTGACTATCATTTCAGTAATGGTGAGCATATCTGTCGCCAGAATAATGGAGACAGAAATAAACATGCTGACCAGAAAGGTGGGCCATATTTCATTAAAAATGTACTTGTTAAGGGTCATTTGGTTGAAGGCTGTGAATCAATAAACTAAGGGTTTTTGAATCTGGAACTCGGTATAAAATAGCACGACTGGTCTCTGGCCTCCGGCTCGGAGAGGCACATTGTGGTCGGAGAACGCAAATCAATGACTCGAACCCCAAATTATTGGGGTGTTACGTTATAATAGCCCAAAATATAATATGCTTAACTTAATTTGGCAACAATTATAAGCCAGAGATCATGTGAGGTCAACCATAATTATTGAAATTCCCCTTGACCTTGACCGCCTTCTTGCTTTAAGCATGGACATAGCATGAAAAATTTGAAGATCATCATTATTACCGGCCTTTCCGGATCCGGCAAAAGCACGGCAATCAATGCACTTGAGGATGCAGGCTATTTTTGTGTGGACAGCATGCCAGTGTCACTCTTGCCCAAATTCCTTGAACTTCACTCGGGAGATATCTCTGAGGTCCAGAAGCTGGCCTTTGGGATGGACCTCAGGGAAAAGGAATTTGCAGAGAAATATGAAGCGGCTTTCCACCAGGTTCGGGAAGAAGGCTACCGCCTGGAAATCATATTTCTGGAGGCGTCTGAACATATCCTGATAAAACGATACAGCCAGACCCGGCGGAAACATCCTGTTACCGACGGAGACAGCCTGCTTGATGGGATCCGGGCTGAAAAGAACGAACTTGAGGAATTGAAAAATATTGCAGACATGGTGATCGATACTTCCAACTACACGATACACGAGTTGAAAGAAGTCCTTATCCAGCATGTATTCCAGGACGTTGCGGGCGCAAGGATGCAGATTATGGTCCTTTCGTTTGGTTTCAAGCATGGCGTTCCGCTTGAAGCAGACATGCTAATAGACGTCCGCTTTATCCCGAATCCCTACTTTGTTCCTGAACTGAAAAACCTGGACGGCAAGGATGAGAGAGTTGAGCGATATCTTAATAGATGGACTGAGAAGAAGGAATTCTCGGAGAAGTACTTTTCCCTCCTCGATTTCTTGATTCCGCTCTATGAAAAGGAAGGGAAATCATATTTTACAATTGCGGTCGGATGTACCGGAGGGCGGCACCGCTCAGTGACAATTGCTGAAGACATATATGCCCATTTAAGTAGGCTCAACAGGAGCATTACCCTGAAACACCGGGATATCGATCTGATTTGAGAGGACATTTCGGCTCAACTGTCAAGAAGAGGCAGAGGGCACGGTTGTCGGGGATCAGGGGTCGGGTTTTAGAGCCAGACCACTGAACAACCTTTTAAGGGGCTGATAGCTTTCCCTGTCCGGACTTCGGAAGTTCCTGATTTTGCCGATTACACCAGCAACTCTTGTCCCGGAGACCCTCTCAATGACTTCAATGTTTTCGTGCATCATTTCCTGCGATGTGGGCTTTTCGCCTGTGTCCATAAGGACAATCCCCAAGGGCTCTATTCCCCTGGTATTCAGGGCCTCAATGCTGAGGAGTGTGTGATTGATGGTTCCCAATCCTGCCCTGGCAGCGATGATTGGTTTGGCACCTGTCACCTTGATAGTATCTATTATTAGCGTCTTATCATTTATCGGCACAAGAAGTCCTCCGGCTGCCTCTATAATAAGGGGATAATGGGACAGGCTCTTCCTGACCACGAATTCCTTGATCACATTCAGATCTATGTCTTTTCCCTCATCACGTGCGGCAAAATATGGGGCCTTTGGGTTCGTAAAGCAGTAGATCACTGAATCAGCAGGATCCTTTTCCTTTAATAGACTCACGTTCTCATAGATGAACCTGGCATCGCTGTCCACATCATACGGGTCCCTGCATCCTGTTTGTACCGGCTTGATGTAAAAAGGATCGAGGTTCCTTTGGTAGAAAAACTGCATCAACAGAAGAGACAATACAGTCTTTCCTACACCTGTGTCGGTTCCCACAACATAGAAGCTATTTTGCCGGGTGTTCACAGTTTCCGTATACCTCCTTTAGCACTTCGATGAAATGTGTTACATCACTCTCAGTATGCAGGGCGGTCATTCCGAGCCTCAAAATGGCCTTGCCGGCCGGGACCGTGGGATATCTCGCTGCCAGGACCAGGATGTCTCTTTCTATCAGACCCCGGGTTACTTCCACGGTCCTGTTCTCTCCGCCGATCTCCACAGCAATGATATGCGCATCTCCGGCAACCTGAAAACCCTCACGTGCTAAAAGTTCTTTCATGAAATTGCCGGCTTCCCGGAGCCTGTTTCTGCTGTCCCCGGATTCGGAAATAATCTCCAAAAGGTCAATAGTCGATGCGGCATGTGCCTGCGGAAGAGTAGTTGTATAGATAAGCGGAGAGCAAAAATTGAAGAGATATTCTTTCATCACCCCGGGTAATAATACGAAGGCACCAAACAAACCCAAGGCTTTACCAAGGGTGCCCACCGCAATGTCCGCCACATCGCGGGCAATACCGCGGCCTTTCTTGCCGACTGCACCAAACGCATGGGCCTCATCAACCATACTCAAGAAACTATACCGTGTTTTGAGTTTTGCGAACTCTTCCACATCCAGGAAATCGCCATCCATACTGAAAAGCGATTCCGTAAGGACGGCGACCTGTTTTTCTCTGGCTTTTTCCAGCCTCTTGGACAGATGGGACATGGAGTTATGATTATATCCATAAAGGCTTGCCTTGCTCAGGGCCATGCCCTTGACACTGCTCGCGTGGATATGTTTGTCAAAAACCAAGGCATCCCCCTGCTCAAAGAATGTCGAGAGAACGCCGATGTTTGCCTGATATCCGCTGGGGAAAAATACAGCGTCTTCATAGCCGAAATAACGAGCGTATTCCCTTTCCGCCTCAGCAATAATAGAATAATTGCCCGAGACGAGTCGCGACGATGAGGACGATGTGCCGTATTTTAGAAAATTCCCGGCCACCTTTTGCCTCAATTTCTCGGAGACGCCAAGACCAAGGTAGTCATTGGATGCAAAGTTCAACACCTTCCTGTTGCCTATGAGCAAATGCTTCCCCTGTCTCATGCCTATCTCAGGAGGGCTTCGGTAAAGGCCGGCCTGGTGCTGGACAAGTAATCTGCTTTTAAATCTCTCTGCAAACATTAACGAAGCTTCGCCTCAAAATTTACGACCTTGACGTATCTGCTCAATAAAACGGGGTTCCCTTCTATCAAGGCCAAACATCAAAATTAGAATTGCAGGGTAGTCTATCCGGCATTCATGCCGAGTGTGCTTTCAAGACCAGATAGGATATATATCCCACATAACAGCACAAGAGAACAAGGCCATGTTTTCTCGTAACCGAAAGACCCTTCTTCATCATAAGCCACAGCAGGCAACTCGTAAAAATCATAACGAGATAGTCAATCACAAGCCCGCTTTCAATAAACCCGCCTTGAATTTGAATAGGCCTTATCAACGAGGCAGCTCCGAGCACACTGAGTATGTTGAAGATATTGCTGCCAACGAGATTCCCGAGGCTTATCTCCATCTCCTTTTTTAAGGCCGCGACTACAGAGGTGGCCAGCTCCGGGATGGATGTCCCGAAAGCCACCATTGTCAGGCCGATAAACTTCTCGCCCACACCAAACAGGTACATAATTCTTACAGCCGAACCAACAAGGACCTCGGCACCAGCTATCACACCTGCGATTCCAAGCGATATCAAGACAACCTGTTTTGGCATAGAGGTAACATGCCCTATCTCTTCAGACACGGAATCACAATTTACATTACCCTCAATGGACAACTGCTTTGATTCCTTGACGGCATTATAATATTTGTACAGGATATAGAGGATTATCCCGCTAAAGAGAGTAGCTCCCTCAAGCCTCCCGATCTTGGAGCCCAGAGAGATTATCACCAGGTACAGGGATACACACAGCATAATGGGTATATCCCGCTTAATGATTGACCTGTGACACGTAATAGGATGAAAAAATGCTGCCAGGCCCAATACAAGGGTAATATTGCAAATATTGCTCCCCACCACGTTTCCCACCGCGATCATACTCTTGCCTTCAATAGACGAAACAACGCTGACAAGAAGTTCCGGAGCTGAAGTCCCAAACGCAACCACTGTCAGGCCAATGACAAGTGGGCTTAGGCCAAGGCTTCTTGCAAAACTCGAAGATCCTTTTACGAGCCACTCGGCCCCATAATAAAGCAACAACAGCCCGATAATAGCGAGGAAAAAATCCAGAAGCATAGCTTTACCTCTCCTTGTAAACCACTTACCTCTTACCACAGAGCACGAGAGTATGCAAAAAAACCTG
>JAYEIR010000050.1:0-5373 GCA_034660135.1 Thermodesulfobacteriota bacterium | reverse complement strand
ATGGGCTGAGGTAAAAGCGCTTAAAAAAGCAAAGATCTCTCAGAAAAGCGATGAGAGGATTTTGGGTGACGGAGATTTTGTGGAAAGGGTTCTTGCTTCTGCTAACGAGGCAATGGAAAGAAAATACTATCTTGAATCCCGTGGCTTTAATTTAGATAAAGTGGCTGCCAGAGTGGCTGAGGTATTGGGTACAAAACAGGAGAACGTTTGGGCTGTGGGAAAGTATCGCCACATCGTCTATGCCCGCAGTCTCTTGTGCTACTGGGCTGTAAGAGAGATGGGAATTACCATGTCATCCCTTGCCCTCAAATTAAATATTTCAGTTTCGGCTGTCAGCAAATCAACAATTCGAGGGCAGAAGCTGGCAAAGGCCGGGAAATATTCGCTGATGGGGTAAGCTTAAGTTGAAAAGTTAACTACGTCCCCCTTTTTCCCAAAGCTGATGATGAAGCCAGTCTGCGTTTGGAGGTGGAGGAGTACGTCGTGACCAATGAGGTCTCCAAACGCCTTGAATCGTTCCTTGACGCCTACATCAACTACGAAGGCGCCAACGGCGTCTGGATATCCGGTTTTTTTGGTTCCGGAAAATCGCATCTTCTGAAAATTCTTGGTTTGCTGCTGGAAAACCGTTCTATTGACGGGACACCCGCGCTTGACCTGTTCTTACCGAAATGCGGGGATAACGAAATCCTCCGGGGAGATCTGAAAAGAGCCGCGGCTATCCCGTCCAAATCCATAATCTTCAATATCGACCAGAAGGCGGACGTCATCAGCAAATCCCAGATCGATGCCCTGCTTTCGGTGTTTGTGAAGGTATTCGACGAAATGTGTGGCTATTACGGCAAGCAGGGGCACATTGCCCGGTTCGAACGTGATCTGGACAGCCGCAATCAATATGAGCCATTCAAGGAGGCATACCGGGGGAATTACAGGACAAGAATGGTCTTTTGGCCGGGAGCAGGCCCTTCTTGAAGCCAAAAACATTGCGAAAGCTTATTCAAAGGCTACCGGGACGGATGAACATGAGGCAGCCGGCATCCTGGATAAGTACCGCAGCGAATACAAAGTCTCTATCGAAGATTTTGCCCAACAGGTGAACGCGTTCATTCAAAAAAACGGGCCTGATTTTCGCCTGAACTTTTTTGTGGACGAAGTGGGCCAGTATATCGCAGACAACATCAAGCTCATGACCAACCTGCAGACCATTGCCGAAAGCCTGGCTACCAGATGCCATGATCGCGCATGGCTTATTGTAACGGCCCAGGAGGACATGGACCGGGTGGTCGGAGAGATGGAAAAACAGCAGGGCAATGATTTTTCAAAGATTCAGGATCGCTTCGCCAATAGAATGAAGCTGACCAGTGCGGATGTTGCCGAAGTCGTCCAGAAACGGCTTCTGCTCAAGAACCCGCATGGCGTGGAAACCCTGGGCAAGGTCTATAACGAGCAGGTCAATAACTTCAAAACCTTATTTGATTTTGGAGACGGCTCCCAGACCTACCGGAATTTCAAAGACTGCGACCATTTTATCCATGCATACCCTTTCATTCCCTACCAGTTCACCCTTTTTCAGGCTGCTATTCAAGATCTTTCCCAACACAATGCCTTTGAGGGCAAGCATAGTTCCGTGGGGGAACGGTCCATGTTAGGAGTATTTCAGCAGGTGGCCATCCGTATTGTCGAACAGGGCATCAGAGAACTGGCCACTTTTGATCTCATGTTTGAGGGAATCCGAACCGCCCTCAAGGCGCAGATCCAAAAGGCGGTTCTAATGGCAGAAAGAAATCTGGGAGACGATTTCGCCATACGCGTACTGAAAGCGCTCTTCTTAGTAAAATACGTGAAGGGATACAAGGCCACGGTACGGAATATCAGCATCCTGATGATGGACAATCTGGATCGTGATGTGTCCGTTCTGCAAAAACAGGTGGAGGAAGCCCTGAACCTTCTTGAGCAACAGACCTACATTCAGCGCAATGGCGACATCTATGAATACCTTACCGATGAAGAAAAGGATGTTGAACAGGAAATCAAAAACACGGACGTTGAAAGCGCCGATGTCTCCGATGAGCTGGCCAGGCTTGTTTTTGACCATACCCTGAAAACCAGGAAGATCCGGTACGATGAAAACGGACAGGATTACCCCTTCTCCCGCAAGCTTGACGACCGCCTGTTCGGACGTGAACAAGAACTTGCCATTCATATTATCAGCCCCTTTCATGAAAATGCGGGGAACGAAACCATGCTCAGCATGCAATCCATGGGCCGGGATGAACTTCTCGTGATCATGCCGGCAGATGAACGTCTAATTCGTGACCTCCTCCTCTACAAAAAGACGGATAAATATGTCAGACAGAATATCAGCCTGACCCAGCAGGATACGGTCAAACGCATCCTTACGGACAAGAGTTTTCAAAATAGAGAACGATACAAAGGTCTCCAGGAGCGGACAAAAGAACTCCTCGGCGAGTCAAAGCTCATAAACAACCTGAAGGAGTATGAAATCGGCAGTTCAGACCCTACAACAAGAATTACTCAGGGCTTTTACGACCTGCTGCGCAACGCCTATCCCAACCTGAACATGCTTCGCGGCATCACATACACCGAGCATGACATTCCAACCTGTCTGCAATCCATTGGCGCCACCATGTTTGGCAATGACGAAAACATGATGAGTGAAGCGGAACAGGAAATGTTCTCTTTTGTTCAGGGGAAAAGACGGGCCGGTGAACGCACCACCCTCAAAAAGCTCGTGGAAACCTTTGAACGAAAGCCCTACGGCTGGTATTTTGCCGCCATCCTCTGTATCCTGGCAAAGCTTTGCGCCAGGGAAAAAATTGAGGTCCGCGCCGATGCCAACATACTCGAGGATGCCGCGCTGGAAAAGGCCCTGCTCAATACCCAGGGACATGACAATGTCATCCTTGATCCCCAGGTTGACTTCACCCCCTCTCAGGTTCGGCGCTTAAAGGCATTTTTTGAGGATTTCTTTGACAGACCGCCCAAGGCCGGCGAGGCCAAACCATTAGCAAAAGAGACCTGTGCCGGCTTCGAGGAACGATTGGAGGCCATCGAGGTCCTGTCCGCACAGGTATCAGACTATCCCTTCCTCACCATATTAGCAGAACCCATCAAACAGATCCGGGAGATTGCAGGTAAAGAGTATGCCTACTATCTCACGGAACTGTTTGACCAGGAAGACGTGCTTCTCGACATGAAAGAAGATGTTCTTGGTCCGGTCTTCCGGTTCATGAGCGGGTCGCCAAAGGCTATCTACGATGAAGCCAGAACGTTTTTGTTGGAACAGGATGCGAATCTTTCCTATGTGGAGGGCGACGAGCCCAAAGAGGTTTCCGAGATCCTGGCAGATCAAAACTGTTTTAAAAACAACCGGATGCAGCAGGTAAAGGGATTGGTGGATGCCGTAAGGAAAAAAGTGACCATCCAGATTGAACAGGAAAGGACAAATGCTCAGGATGCTGTCCGGTTCCTCAAGGAGCGCATGGCCTCCATGAATGAATACCGCGAAATCTCACAGGACCATCAATACCAGTTGAATCTGCCCTTTGACAGGTTTATCCAGACCCTCGAACGACAGACCTTGCTCGCCGTAATTCGCGACCGGCTTCGAAACTTTGAAGATGCCGAATATCAGGCACTGCTTGCAAAAATGTGTGAATTTAAGAGGCTTGAAACTGAAAAGGCCGATCCGACTGGAAAGAATGGAAAAGATGAAGTGAAGGACCCCAAAATAGACTACGTGTCCGGCAAGCACATTCGTATTGCCTTTCGTAAGCCATGGCTTGCAGACGAAGAGGATGTTGTCAACTACCTCAACGAGCTTAAAAAGGCCATGATGAAAGAAATCGAGGCAGGGAAGCGGATACAAGTTTAGGTGTTTAGGCTGTAGGCTGTTAGGCTGTAGACTGTAGGGAGGGATACAGCCATGAAAAGAAAGGCAACATGCGCGACGATGCCCGTGTAACCCAAAATACAAAAGGTTCATTGTATTGAGATTTCAAAAGGAGTATGATTTGATAATCCACGAGATCATATGGAAACAAAAATTCGTCGAAAAACTTTCATTCAAACACAGAGTTTCGATTGAAGAGGCTGAAGAGGTACTTGGGAGGAAGCCTGTTATTCGTAAGGTGGGCAGAGGGCACGTCAAAGGAGAAGATGTTTACGCCGCCTACTCACAAATTAATACTGGACGCTATTTGATAGTCTTTTTCATCAACAAGAAAGGAAATAGTGCTTTGCCCATTTCCGCGCGGGACATGGATCCCTCTGAAAGGAGATATTATGAAAGACAACGAACATAAAGTACGTGAGCCGTTGCCTAAGGCTTTTGCATCTGAGGATGAGGCCGGGGAGTTCTGGGACAACCACAGCACTGCCGACTATGAGGAATATCTGGAGCCTGTTGATGCGGTCATCGATATTAAGCAGAGAAGGTTTGAGATAGAGATCGACAGAGAAACATTCCTCGCCTTGAACACATATGCCAGGAAAGTTAATATACCCGTAAAAAATCTTGCGAGCAGCATTATAAGGGAAAACATAGCGTCTCTTTAGTCCCTCGCAACCGCAAAATAGGCGCATATGCCCGTACACGGCATCCTTCAAACCCTAACAGCCTATAAGCCTACAGCCTAAACGCCTAAGAAAACAATGGAAACATCAAAACTGAAAAAATTCGCCCAGTATGCCAGACGTACCCTGATGGAGCAGGTATCGTCAAAGCTGAAGCTTGTTCTCGAACCTGATAGTGCGGCGCGGCGCGAAAACGATAAAGCGGTTGCTGATCTGGAAAAACAGATCAGAGCGTTTTCCGAAGAACAGGTGGTAGAAAAAATTGCCTACGTCTGGTTCAACCGCTTCTGCGCTCTGCGCTATATGGATGTCAACCGCTTTAATCCTGTGGGCGTACTCTCCCCCATTCCGGGGCAGTTCCAGCCGGAGATTCTTGCAGAAGCCAAAATGGGAGTGATGGATGCAACCATGATTCCCGATAAAATTCAAAAGAAGGTGGCGGGGCTGTTAAATGGTTCCATTTCATCAGGCAATGCGCAAAATGAAGCCTACCGCCTGCTGATCGGCGCTGTTTGTAATTATTACAACAAGACCATGCCTTTCCTCTTTCAGAAAATCGCCGACTATACCGAGCTCCTGATGCCGGATAATCTGCTCTCCGGCAACTCCATTCTCTCCTACACGCGGGAGGCCCTGTACCCTGAGGTCTGTGATAGCGGGACGCTCTTTTAAAATTTAACAACTCAATTGATAAGCATGATTTCAATTCAATTTTAAAAGAGCGTCCCCTCTCCATTCTGTTTTCCAGGCCAATATAGCTGTTGACATCTTTGTGTC
>JAYEIR010000049.1:0-5376 GCA_034660135.1 Thermodesulfobacteriota bacterium | reverse complement strand
ATTTTGGTTATTTCCTCCAACATGGCCTCATTGCCCCAGAAGGGTTTGCTGAATTCGGTCCTTACCACATAAGGAGCAACTGCATTTACTTTTATATTATCCTGGGCGAGCTCAAGGGCCAACACCTTGGTCAACATCTCCAGCGCGGCTTTTGATATGCAATATATGCCCATGCCCTTTGCGGCCTTTCTTGCAGCAGTGGAACTGATATTTATAATTTTCCCCCCTCCGGCCTTTTTCATCAATCTTACCGCCTGACCGGCAGCGAGGTAAGCGCTTTTGACATTTGTGTCTATGATCTTGTCCCACAGGCCTTCATCCGCCTCTGCTGTAGACGGTGTAAACATATTTATGCCCACATTGTTGACCAGGATATCAAGCTTTCCAAACCGCTTTTCAATAGACTCGAACAGGGCAGTCACCTGTTCTGAACTGCCTACATTCGCCACCTCAGCCATTACATCAAAACCCATTTCACGAAATTCCTTGGATACGTTGTCAAGGTTTTCCTGTTTTCTGCCACAAATGGCCACGTCTGCGCCATTCCCAGCCAGGGCAACAGCAATGGCCTTACCCAGCCCCCGGCTTCCCCCGGTCACAAGTGCAACTTTACCTGTCAGATCCAAATTTACCTTGGTCATCGTAACCTCCATTTATCCATCATGAATTGTTATTCCACCTTAAATCTGCCATTAGCTTTTAGCAATTAGCCGTTAGATTAAAAACTACAAGCATTTGTATAACCGTACGCTGAATTGAAACTTTCATTTTTTGATGCAACCGTATTGTCTGCCAACTAATTGATTTTATGCAGCTAATAGCTAACGGCTAACCGCTAATTGCATTTTTTAGGTTCCATATTATTCCGCGTAAGATAACCCAAAAACCTGACAGGTAGCAAGTGTTAAATAGTCTTATGCCTTCGGTTCAAACTGCCGCATTGCCGTAATGAAAGTCAACAGATGTCTGAGGAAATACCATAGACTCTTCCTGTGCTCCCAGATACGCCTTTGGAATCTCTTGCGCCAGTCCGGATCCGAATAAAACCGTTTGACGTGTGTGTTGTAGAGCTGGTCCAGGGTGTCTTTTGAATCAATGTCTTCCGGGACATATACAAAGTTGAGACAGTTCATCTTACGCCAGTCATAGTCAAAGGTGCCATGGTCAAATATTGTCGACCATATGGGGGCACCATAGAACGGCGTAAATTTTGACATATTCATATCATCAAGATCGAGCGACATGACAAAGTCACTTGTTTTTCGAATCGATTCCTCAGTATCACCCGGAAGACCCATCATAAAGAGCCCCTTTGCCCTGAGTCCATTGGCCTGTATACGCTTAACAGTATCCTGAACCTCCTCGAGATGAACACCGGGCTTGTGGATTTCCAAGAGATCGGGGTCACCTGTTTCAATTCCAAGAGAGAGTTGCAAAAAACCCGCGTGTTTCAACATTTGCAGGAGTTCTTCATCAACATGCCCGACACGCACAGCACAATTGAATTGCATCCCAAGCGGCCTTGAGATCAAAAGGTCACATAACTCTGTAATGCGCCTTCGGTTGAGTGTGAACAGATCATCGTAAATATTTATATGGCGAACCCCGAAACGAGTACGCAGGTACCGCATATGTTCATAAACGTATTCAGGAGAGTTGTAACGAAAACCCTGTTTAAACACAGAGCGATCACAGTATGAGCATTGATAGGGACACCCCCGGCTGGTGATCATAGTCCCCCCCGGGCTGAGGATATAGCTGAACAGGGGGAGGTTATACCCTTTGGGAAAGCCCTCTAACTTCTCATAAGCAGGAAAAGGCAGATCGTCTAAGTCGGGGATATGGGACCGGGGGGCATTTGTTACAGGTTGATCCTGATCTCTCCAGACCAGACCGTCAATCTGCTCCGCATCCTTGCCCGCTGCAAGCTCCGCCAGGGTGACTTCACCTTCGGCGAGACACAAAAAGTCGATACCTTTGAAACGCTCAAGCAGGACTTCTCCCATGGATGAGATGTGAACCCCGCCAAAAACGGTCTTGATTTCCGGTTGCGAGTTCTTGATCAAAGCTGCAAGGTCGTAAGCGTCAAGAAATCCTGAGGTTGTCGCAGAAAAGCCTACCAGATCAGGCCCATATTCAAGGATAATTCCAGCATTTCTTATATTCCCATGAACGGCTTTAGGACCCAGGCAGTCATGCACAAACACCTCATGTCCTTCTCGCTCAAGATAAGCCGCAATGGAGAGAAGACCCAACGGGGCCATGCGATTGGCCGTCGCGGTTATGTCTTTTTTGCCGGGGACCCAGTTTGAGCCGGCCGGATGTACAAGTACGATTCGCATGACAGAATTCCAGATTCTGAATTTACATGAAAGTGCCTAAAGTTTGAAATGCCTAAATTGCCTAAAGTTATGGTACGCCTTTGGCGTTGCAGTTATGAAAAGAAGATAAGGTACCTACTCAGGTTCAAAGGGGCAAAGGCACAAAGGCACAAAGTTTAAGAGCCTGTTTGGTGTATCTGGTTGGTCTGGCGTCCTCTGACCTTTGGCGGCTTCATAAAAAGTCCGTCTGCTGATTGCGCATCATCTTGCCAGGTCTGCAATTCCTGTCGTAAACCTATTGCAATGACCAGGAATAAGATTACTGTGGTTTCGCTTTTTCTTTGGTTTCGCTTTTTCTTTGCCTCTGCCCCTTGAATAGCTAAGCTTGTTTCGGCCAACTCAATCGGCATCCGAAAGGGATAGTGTTCTTTATTTTAGGCACTTTAGGCATTTTAGCTCATTTTAGGCATTTCACTTTTAGGCACTTCACTTTTGCTTGCATCTTACCCTTTTCATGAAAAGCCCCATAAGATAAATAATTCCCCCTATCAAAACCGCCAATACAGGTGCAAGGGCCAATGACCCAATCATCCATTCGTAAACCCGTTCCAGAGCCTGATACCCGAGTGTTTCAAGAGAAATCTCGGTCAAAAACCGGCCGTATCGGATAAAATGCCCTGTTTCAATGCACAGGGCCGGGACAAGCGGGGGCATACACAGTTGGCTGGTGCTAACCGCCGCCACCCTGTTCAGCCTGAGAAAACCTGCAAAAAAAAGAATGGCAATCGTGTGAAAGCCAATCAAAGGCAAGGTTCCAAGGAACACTCCCATTGCGCCTGCGGCGGCAAGTTGTTCCGGTGAAGTGTTTTCTGTCAGCAGGGTCTTTAAAGATCTGAGAGGATGGAGAACCGAGATCTTTTCTCCTGGACTGGTTTTATCGTCCACAATCTTGCGGTGCGGCAGGGGGGTAACAGACCGCATGGCAAAATGAAAATTCAAAAAAGCGATCTGAAAATACTCTTTAAAGACACGAAAACCTGAGGTCCCGGCATTGTGAGAGGGATAGGTGACATAGACATCTGCTTCACGTAATTCCACACCGGCCCATGCAGCCTTGACCAGAACCTCCATGTCAAAGGCATAACGCCACCCACGAAGTCTCAGTTTCTCCAGCACTTGAACGGGGTAGGCACGAAAACCACAATGTGTGTCCTTCAAGGATTTACCGGTCTGGACACGAAACAGAAAGCAGGAAAAGGCCCGGCTGAAGCTGGACAGCCTCCCTGTCATCGTCTCCTTAAAGACCCTTTTGCCGACTATAATCGCGTCAGGAGACTCCTCCAATAAAGGCATGAAACTCTTGAAATCAGAAGGATCATACTGGCCATCAGCATCTATAGTCACGATATGGGTCATGCCAAGGCGTCTTGCCTCCCGGGCAGCAGTCAAGATGGCAGCCCCCTTGCCGGATTTCGCCGGAACACGCACGCTCATCACGCCCAGGTCTTCGAGGGCCTCCAGACCATTATCAGTAATGCCGTCATCTATCACCATCACGGCCTTACTTATAGCCAGTGCACGGCTGACAACTTCTCTGAGTATTCCGGAATAATCGCAGACAGGCATGATAGCAACTATTATCCTGAGCTTTGATTCAGCAGTTGCCAAATTCCCCGGATATTCATTTAGAGATTGGTCCATGGGCTCTCATCGTTTTAATCACGCCAGGCGGGACTATTTTAATTCGACGACTCAACTATATGACGATCTCCATACCAATTCCTGAGACATTCCTGGACAAGCATTTCCAGGCTTTCGATCTGAATGTCATTGAACTGGATGGTGACTCCTCCATTCATCAGCCCTATTCTTCCATAAGGCCGGAGATTTTTTTTAGGGGCCTTCTCAATCACAAAAAAAAGCGCACCGGGAGCTACGTTGTCGAGGTCACCTAACTGTGGGGGACAGCCCAGATCACAAATCCCACACAACATCTTTTCAGATTCCCCATTGGCGATTGTTTCAAGCGCCATACTCACACTGACAAGTCCTGAAAGAGGTCTCTCGTTTATCACAAAACTCGTACCAGTCAATCCGAAGCTGACTGCGGCTTCACCTAAAAAACAATTGGGGAGGGTATATGAGAACAAAGAAGGGCTGGCCGAGAGCCCCCCCTCCGGCATCACCGTATCAAAATAGTCAATGTCCGTACAGAGACACCCGTACACAGAGCAGGCGATGATTCCGATGTTACGCTTTTCTGTCCATTCGTCCAGCCCTGCGTCTTTCAGAGCAAATGCAATGGCTGATAGACCCAACCTGGAATACCTGTCCATTCTCCTAAAGCGCTGATAAGGTGTCTCAAAAACAGATTTCCGAAGAATCTCCGGTAGTTGACCTGCCTCCATGGCAAAACTGTTATGATCCCTGCCACAGCCCATGTTTCTCACAGTCACCCAGCCGATCCCGGTAATCAGGGCGTTCACGGTACACCCCCTTTTTTCAAAATTATTGCGGCATTTATCCCGCCAAAACCGGAATTAGTCGTCAACAGGTAATCTCCGGAAATGGCAACTGGATGTGGACTGACAAGTCCTTCTGATCCTTTCTCCGGACTTAAAAAGCCCACGGTCGGTGGCGCTGTTTGCTCCAGAAGGGTCTTAATTCCCAGGGCCACTTCAATGCCGCCGGCAGCCCCCATGGTATGCCCGATTGACCCCTTGACCGAATGAACCGGGATTTTCTGTTTCCCGAATACCTTGCGAAAGGCCCTTAACTCCATCAGGTCGTTGTAAATTGTCCCTGTACCGTGCGCACTGATTGAAGAGATTTGATCTTCTTGAAGCCCGGTCTTTTCAAGGGCCTGTTGGATGGCCTGCACCAGGCCGCGTCCATCCCGGGCCGGGGCGGTAATATGGCCGGCATCATTGGCAACGCCCCAACCCAGGACTGTTCCAAGATGGGCTCGACTATTCCGGCATGCCTCGTCTTCATCCATCAGGACCAGGAGCGCGGCCCCTTCTCCCAAAGACAGACCGTTACGTTCCCTGTCAAA
>JAYEIR010000048.1:0-5380 GCA_034660135.1 Thermodesulfobacteriota bacterium | reverse complement strand
TAGCGCAAGTGAACGCCCTTGCGCGTGTCAACAACGTTTAGATTCTTAAGGGTCCTGGATATCTTGGGCAGGAATACTTTTTCAAAAGGTACGCCAATTCGGAAGTACACTTGTGATTGACAGAGCCGGGACACCTGTTTTGGCGTGGGTTCGTAGGTTGCCGGGGATTGACCCGGGCCCACCAATACGTGCACGTCAACGCAGGATCGGCCAACCCGTTCCACAAAATAGGCCTGCGGCGGGATGCTTACAAAGACCCTGATCTTTCCATCCGAGGCATATAATACTTGAGGGGTACAAAAAACAACTATTAAAGCCATAATTGGGATAATTGTTTTTGCCCAGTATGTCATAATATCAAAACCTGTAACTTCTCAAAAAGTCCGGAGTTTATTTGATCCCCATACCCGCTTTTACCCGAAGTTATTGAGAACTTACCAAAACCTCTTGTAACGGATAAGATTCAAAGGTATCTGCTCAATAGCGAAACTGCTTCGCACCTGAAGATCAAATATCTCTGTCAGCTCTGTGCCTTTGTCCCTTTGCCACTTTGTGCCTTAACCTTAATCAATAACCATTCTCATCTGCCTGACGTCCACTTCCGCACCCATTGCCTGGCACAGGCGCCTGATTTCTTTTTTCTTTTCCATCCCATTTTCTCTGAACGAAACAACTACCTCTTTGATAGCATACTTCCTGATGGTCTTCTCCAGGTCATCCTGGCCCCCGAACACAGGGTACCCACGGACTTTTCTTCGTCGTATGGCCGGGTTGTCATCCATAAATCCCACAAGGGCGAGTCCGAGATCCCTATTTGTCTCGATTTCCTTGACAGCTAATTGTCCACCGAAGCCTGCTCCGTAAATCAGAGTGGGCCTGCCTTTTCGGCTTCCTTTTGTGATTCCTTCCTCGAGAAGGCGGAAAGAAAGCCTTGATAGGGATAACATAATCATCATAAGACCCCAGTAAATGACAAAAACCGCCCTTGAAAAACTCTCAAATCGATAAACAAACAAAAGGATAAGCATGGGCATGACAGTACCCACGGTAAGGGCTTTGACGTAGCCAATGAGATCCCTGATGCTTGTGTTTTCCCACACCCCTCTATAGACCCCGAAGAGATAGAAGCAAAGGATCTGACATGCAATCATGATTGGCAGGGACTTCAAAAAGAAATTAAAGTCCGGACCGATGTCGCCTTCAAAACGCAGGAGATAGGCCGTATAATAGGCCACCGTAATCAAGACAAAATCCAGCAGGACCTCAAACAACCTTCTCCTGTATGTAACCTCGATCAGGATTGGTGTAAAAACACTGCCAGTCTCGCCGGACAAGATGGATTTCTCAGAATAGACCTTGACCCTGGAGAGGTAGATCCAGAAAAAAATTACGAAAAGGAGATAGATTACAAGAACCACGACACTTATGCCGGCGCTGAGGCGATTGATAGCAAAGGCAATCAATCCTGATACACAGGCGAAGGCATATAATACCAGGACCGCCTTTTTCTCAGAAAAGCCAATTGCTACCATACGGTGGGAAGAATGATCGCGTCCTCCCTCAGAGATCTTGCGGCGAAAAAGCTTGCGCATGACGCTTACAAAACCGGTATCCAGGATGGGAATAAAAAGGATGAGTATTGGTATCGCGATTACCGAAAGCAGGTGAACAAAGTTCCCTCCAGGGATATGCGGGGGACTCCCGACCACAGTCAGGCAAGCTAGTACAAAACCTATGAAAAGACTCCCTGCATCGCCCATAAAGATGGATGCCGGATTAAAGTTATAGACCAGGAACCCCAGGATTGCGCCAAGATATGCCATGCTCATCAAGAGGATTGGGCCGGCAAAGGAACCGGAATGCGGGTTCAGGTAAAGGCAAAGACAAAGAAATGTCCCGGCAATGAATGCTATGCCGGCTGACAGGCCGTCCATGTTGTCTAAGAGGTTGAAGGCATTGGTGATGCCGACGATCCACAGGATAGACAAGAAAAGATTGATTGTCTGTGAGTTAGTCCACCCAAGACGGAAGCCGAAAAACATCAGGATGGCCGTGATAACTATCTGTCCTGCAAGCTTATGTTGTGGGTCAATGTCAAAGATATCATCCGCAAGACCAAGGAAAAATATTCCTGTGGCACAGAGTATCATGGGGACATAAGGCCGGCCATAAGAGGACCAATCGGTCAATATTGCAGCAGGAAACCAGACTGATATCATAGAGACGAAGATGCTGATTCCACCAAAAAGGGCTGTTTCCTTTTGGTGCCATCTATCATCCTTTGGAATTGCCATCTGTCCGGAAGTCAGGGCAAATTTCCTTACAACTGGTGTGAGCACCAGAGAAAACGCAAGACTTATTCCAAAGACACAAAGGTAAAAATAAACAGGCATTTGATTCATGTCCTCACCCCAGTTACGTCAAAATCCATCTCTCCCGCCACATCTCCCACATCAAGAGTGACCACAGGCGATGCTGGTTATTGACCTCTCCTGACAGGTGTTCCTTTATTGTTTTTTCTACCATACTCCGGTCAAACAGGCCCTCTTTTCTTAGACGTTCAGGCGAGAGATAATCCAGAAGCAGGTCTTTGAGTTCTTTGCGGAGCCATCTGTCTATTGGAACGCCGAACCCCATCTTGGGCCTTTCAAACAACTCTGTTGGTATATACCGTGCCAAAAGTTTTCTGAGGAGATATTTGCCAATACCATCTTTATATTTCAGATCTTCGGAAAGACCTGAGGTAAACTCTACAACCCGGTGATCCAGAAGCGGCACACGAACCTCCAGGCCGACGGCCATGCTGGCCCGGTCCACTTTGGTCAGCATGGCGTCCGGGAGATAGGTCTTCTGGTCAACCCGCATAAACCGCGAAAGAAGGGGCTGGCCTTCAGTGTCTTGAAAGCATTCCTCATATTGGCTCTGTGGCAACCCCGTTCCAATCAAAGGGCGCAATTCATCCTCAGGCCAGAGGCAAATGGTCATCCGATAGAACTCCTGGACCTCGCTCTTGTCCATCATGCTGATCAATTTTTGCCATTTATCACGGAAATTGGTCACCCTAAAGCGTTGAGGAACCAAACCGCGCCACGGCAAATAGCATCTTTCAACCCAGGAAGCCGGGATCCTTTCCAGGATCAGTCCTATAGATTTTCTGACCGGTTCAGGAAGACGTTGAAAGGCGGTAGCCATTGCCTTGGCACTCCAGTATCGAACATATCCTGCCATCTGCTCGTCTCCACCATCTCCGGACAGGGCTACCGTCACCTGGGAACGGGCCAGGCTGGAAACCAGAAAGGTAGGAATCGCAGAGGAATCGGCAAATGGTTCATCATAGATCTCCGGCAGATGCGGGATAACGTCCAGGGCCTCTTTTGGGGTGACATAAAACTCTGTGTGATCAGTGCCCAAATGTGCTGCAATCTTTGAGGCAAAAGGCGCCTCATTGTATCCGGGTTCCCTGAAACCTATGCTGAATGTCCGCACCGGGGTGGGATTGACCTTCTGCATGAGGGCCACCACAATCGATGAATCAATGCCACCGCTCAACAGGGCACCAAGGGGGACATCACTTACAAGGCGATCGGATACGGCCTGGGTAAGGATATGGTCCAGATTTTCAAGGGCCTCCTCTTCACAAAGGCCTGTTCCGGTTACACTTGAATCCATTTCCGGGAGTTCCCAGTAGGGCTGAACTTTGAGCCCCCGGCCATCATAGACAGCATAGTGACCCGGAAGGAGCTTGAATGTGTCCTTGAAAACAGTCCTTGGTGCCGGCACGTACTGGTAGTGGAGAAACAGGGCAACTGCGTCGCGGTCCACATCTCTCGCGAACCCCTTTATGGCCATGAGGGCCTTGAGCTCGGAGGAAAAAAGGAGTTCTCCCGGAGCATGGTGGTAATATAAGGGCTTTATTCCCAGCCGGTCCCTGACAAGGAATAGAGATCCCTCCCTTAAATCCCACAGGGCAAATGCGAACATGCCCACAAATCGGTGGACACAGTCAATTCCCCACTGAATGTATGCCTTCAGGATGACTTCCGTGTCCGTTTCGGTGTGAAAGTTGTGGCCATATCCCCTAAGAGTTTCCCGGATCTCTCGAAAATTATACACCTCACCATTGTGAGCTATACATACCCTGCCGTCGTCACTAACCATAGGCTGGCGCCCTGCCCGAGACAGGTCAATAATCGAAAGCCTCCTGTGACCCAAACCCACTCCGGCCTTTTCATCAAAAAAAAGGCCTGCATCATCCGGGCCGCGGTGACTGAGCTTTTGAGCAGCCCCAGGGAGTGACTCCCGCAAGCGACCAAAATCTCGACTTGATCTAAATCCGACTATTCCGCACATGGCAATTGATTTTTTTGAAAAACATCCGTCACTATTTCACCTGAAAATCGTTATATAAACCTACAAATATTTCGAGGAACTCTGACGGGCTGAGTATTTTGAATTTTAGACGTCCGTGTTCTTTCAATTTTGAAAAATGCTTTTTGTCACCGGTAATAAAAAAATTCGCATTGCCTTTGATGGCGGAGACTAAAACAGGCACATCCTTGTCAGAGGTCAGCCCATAATATCCCTGTATTTCTTTCTTTGAAGGTATCGGGATAATCTCCAGATTCAGCTCTGGAAGATATCTCTTGTACGTGGGAATGGCCCTGGGCATTTTTCGTTTCAAATTTCGCTCGATTTCAACAACATTGTATCTGCCTGTAACTCCCACAATAAAAGGAAGCCCGAGACATAATAGATCAAGGATTATACGGGGGCTTCCCTTGTCGGAAAATAGCCCTGACAGGATTACATTTGAGTCAAGAAAGACTCTGATCGGTCCCTTTTCCATAGATCTCTTCATAAAGCGCCTCTCGTTCTTCTCTGATCCCTGCCAGCACCTCTTCAACGGAAAGACCTGCTTGTCTGAGTATCTTTTTTATCTCCCTTCTCGCTTCATCCAGGGGTAGTTGTCTCGGGGTGACGATCACTGAGTCTCCAACCGGTATAAGAGAAACTACCTGGCCCTCTTCTAACTGGCCTTTTTGCCGTATCTTTTTGGGAATGGTCAATTGTCCTCGCGCCTTTATCGCGGTTACAAATGGTTTCAAATTTTGCATCTTATGCCTCCCAGAGATTGCATTTATCTGTATTTCTGAATTCAGAATATCAAAAATCAGAATGCCTGGCAACAGCTTTCCTGCAAAAGCTGATTCACCCGGCAAATACATTCAAAACGTCAATTACAACAGCTCCCTGTGGCCTAAGCCCATTCGGCCTTCTCATCAATAAAAAGGCTCCTATCATTCGGGCCGCGATGAGCGACTGTTGAAATCGCCTCAGGGAGTGAATCCCGCAAGCGACCAAACTCTCGATTCGATTTAAA
>JAYEIR010000047.1:0-5396 GCA_034660135.1 Thermodesulfobacteriota bacterium | reverse complement strand
ATTGCCGGCTCCGGCTTTGACCCGGTTTACGGTGCCAGGCCCCTCAAGAGGACTATCCAGCATCTGATCCAGGATCCCCTGGCAATGAAGATCCTGGATGGGTCTGTTAAACCGGGAGACCGTGTCAGGGTGGATGTAAGCGATGGTCAGGTGGTCTTTGACCTGAACTGCATGTCATAAAGCCGGCGAAAACGGCCATTTAATGCCCTGAGGTTTTCACTGGTACCGGATTCAACTATCTTGCCGTTTTCCATGACAAATATTCGGTCTGCCCTCATAATTGTGCTCAGCCTGTGGGCCACAATCAGGATTGTCCGGGTTCCTTGCAGCCTTTCAATAGAGTCCTGAACAAGCTTTTCGCTTTCGGCATCAAGCGCGGAGGCCGCTTCGTCCAGGATCAAGATGGCCGGGTCGATCAGAATGGCCCTTGCAATGGCAATGCGCTGTCTTTGACCGCCTGACAAGAGCGTGCCCTGGTCTCCCACAAGGGTCTGGTATCCTTTTGGTTGGGCCAAGATGAAGTCATGGGCATGACTCGCCCTTGCTGCCTCAACTATGTCGTCAGCACTCTCCTGTGCCTTCCCGTAGCTGATGTTGTTGGCGATGGTGTCATGAAAGAGAATAACCTCCTGGTTGACAATGCCTATTTGTCTGCGCAGCGATTCAAGGGTCACATCACGGATATCAAAGCCGTCAATGGTTATGCTTCCTTTTTTGATATCATAAAACCGTGGAATCAGATCCACAAGCGTGCTTTTTCCTGCGCCGGTTGACCCCACAAAGGCCACCATTTCACCGGCCTTCACCTCAAATGAAATATCCTTGAGCACAAAGTTATCCGGCGAATACCCGAAACTCACGCCATCGAATTTTATGGATTTCCTGTGCCGGGGAAGGGGCTTTGCGAGCGACCGTTCCTGTATATCCGGCACGGTCTCCATGATACCAAAAACCCGTTTTGTAGCACCTTGAAGGGTCTTAAGATTATTGTTCACCAGGGCCAGCCTTTTTATGGGTCCATATACGCGTGAAAATGCATAAATCATGGACATAAGTTCGCCCAAACTATGGTGAAAATAAACCTTCCCTACAATCAGGACAACGGGCAGGACCAGAAAAACCGTTGAATCCATCATGGGGCTAAGGCCTAGTTCCCAACGGCTCCAGTGCATTACCCTCTTGTAAAGCTGATCTGCTGATTCCCGGAACTTATTTGTCTCAGCCCTGGTCCTAAAAAAACTATAGACTACTTTGAGGCACGCAAGGGTCTCCTGATAGTCAGAAGTGACCTCCGCGGTTGCATCCTGAACCCTGGTTGCATGTTTTTTTACCTTTCTGCCGAAGAGCCGTATCAGTCCAATTATTATTGGCGCAATAATAAACACTAACAGGGTCAGCTTATAGTTCATGATGAAAAGATAGACCAGGAAGACCAGGGCTGTCAGCGGGTGCTGGATAAGACCGATAAGCACGTTCGAAATAAGGCTCTGCATCACGGTGATATCGGCCGTTGATCTGGCAATAAGTTCTCCTATTTTTCTGTTATGGTAAAATCCCAGTGGAAGAGAAACAAATTTTTTGAAAAGATCTATGCGCAGTGATTTGACTGCCCTGTTCGAAAAAGCGGCAGCAGACAGGCCACTGAAATATAGTGCAATGGATTTGAAAACAACGGATACAAAGGCCACCATTGTGAGGATAACAAGGAGTGTGTTTGGGGATACTCCTTTCACCAGCACAAATTCTGTTCGGCTCCAGGACAGCCATGATCCTGAAGTGAATGTAATCCAGGGAATTTTCCATGCCACAGGATCTGATCCGGTTTTCATCCCCTCATCCACAAATGGTTGAAGCAGATAGGCAGGAACCACAACGAACAAGGAGGATATTGCGGTCAGTATAATTGCGCAGACCACGAGCCCTCGCTGGGCCTTTACGTATGAGGCGATGTCTTTTCCTAAGATATAATTTAACATCTAAAACCTGCAATTAGTTTTTAGCAATTAGCCGTTAGCTTAAAGACTACAAGCATTTGTATAACTTTACGCTGAATTGAAGTTTTCATTTTTTGATGCAACTGTATTGTGTAAGTTCTCAATAACTTCGGATAAAAGAGGGCCCCATGCCGGCTAATGATCAAGTAACCCCCGTACTTTTTGAGAAGTTACTGTATTGTCTGACAACTATTACTGTATTGTCTGACAACTAATTGATCTTATGCGGCTAATAGCTAACGGCTAATTGCATTTTTTAGGTAACATTATAATGGTCTTGATGAACTCGTAAAAAATCAGAAAGCACCTGTTATTGTCATTCCCGGTAGCCTTCAGGCACAGCTTGACCATCCACATACACGCGGCTGTTTTCATCCAGGGCAAAACGGCCCCTGGCGATCATCTCTATAGTGCGGGGGAAGATCTTCCAGTCTCCCACTTCTTTGAGCCGTTCCTGATGCATGTCTACTTCTTTGAGGAATCTCTCATTATCTTTTCTCAGGACTTCAAGGGGTTTGGATAGTGTAACCCGTAATGGTTGAGAGACCATCAGCAGGGGCCCCGTGTCCACTCCCTCATCTGTCCAGAGGGTGGAGGCACAAACCGTGCTTTCCCCGGCAGAGATTGCGTCTCGAACCGCATTGTCTCCAACATATTTTCTGGTTCCATCAGGTAGCAAGATGGAAAGATCAGCCGGATGAACATTAATACCCCCCCTTAGTGTAGTGTAGCTCATGTAGCCACCAAGGGCCATAACGTCGATCTCAAAGGCGTGTGTCAGCCTTTTGGCCACCCTGTCATATTCTTTCCTGCCCATCAGGCCTTCGGGCGTTTTGACCGTCCTCCTTAATGACCTCAGTCGATGAAAAGAGCGGATGTCATAGCTAAAGTAGGGAAGGCCGTTGGCCAGGGCAATTTTTTCCCCGGCACAGGACCCATCTGAACGGTCGCTGAATATGAAAAGGACTTCAAAAGGAGAAGAGCCTTCTTTGTCTCTTAATCTCTTTTCATGTTCGATTAGTTTTGTAATATTTGTGCCTGAACCTGACATAAAGGCCCCTACGCGCATGGTCCGCCCTGTTTTGTCAGGATCAAAGATGGGTGTTAGAGACATTCTTTTTCCTTCCCTGGCTTTGTGTGTGGGGTCGAGGTCTATAGGTCCGGCAACATGTGATACCGGCCACTATGCCTCATGTTCCATTAGGGCCTCGACCGGCTTGAGATGATAAGGACTTCCTATCCTGATAGCCTCGAGCACGCTCCCTCCGCCGGTGAAGTAATAGGTGTCGGGTGCGTCGAGACCTGCGAGGTAAATCCCGGGGCAGAGATTCCTGAGTTCTTGCAGGGTGTCTCCACCGGCAAACAGTTTCATAGCAGACCTGTTTGAGTTAATCAATTGATACATATCCCGGGTGCCTTCAAAAAACCACGGCGTCAGCCCCATGACGGCATTTACGAAAATAGTCCTGGCCGAACTGATGACGTGCTTAACTCTTTCTTGATCCAGTGATCTCGGATCGATATCAAGCAGGTATTTCGATGACTTACGCCTTTTGATTTCATCGATCCCAACAGTTCTGTATTTCCCTTCAACTTTTCCGTCCATGATTTCTGATTCCACGACATATGACATCTCAACGATCTTGTTCTCCTTTTTGTCAAGCTTGACCAATTCAGCAGCCAGGGCACGATCTTCCACGGAGACGCCTTGTATCTCCACACCGTATTTGGCTGAAATAAAGGTGTTGTACATCAGTCCTCCAAGGATCAGATGATCAACTTTTTTGTGAATGGCCTTTAGGGGGCCGATCTTGGTATCGTATTTGGCGCCGGCTATGACGGCTACGATAGGGCTTTCCGGATCAAGCACCCTGTAGGTGTTCATAATTTCTTTTTGCAGGAGTATCCCTGCAAAGGATGGTAATAATTTTGCAATGTCATAAGTTGAGGCATGGGCCTGCCAGGAGCCGAATGCGTTATTGACATATATGTCCGCGATATCGGCCAGCTCTCTTGCAAAGACATCCCTTTCAGGTCCACTGGATTGTTCGCCCTGAAACCAGCGGGAATTGGGCAGGTAAATCATCCCGATCTTACTGCTTTTCAGATCCTCGATGGCCTGCCGGAGGGATCCGTCTACATGCAGGATGCCATATTCAGGGTCAATGGGGAGATCCGGCACAAATATCTTAATGCCCAGTTTTTGCTCCAAATATTCTATTATCGGGCCGACGGATTGCCCATCCTTGCATGTTATTCTGCCGGTTTTCTTGTCCCTGGGCCTGCCGATATGGGTCATAACTATGGGACAGCCACCCTTTTGGGCTACAGTATAAAGCATCCCGAAGGTCGCGTCGATACGGTATGGGTCCTTGATTTTTCCATTCTTGACGACGTTGTGGTCAACTCTGACAAGAACGACCTTGCCTTTCATGTCCGCATGCTGGATTAATCTTAAACGGGGATCCATTTTCTCATTTTCCATTTGGTATTCTCCATGATTTGAATTATAGTAACACTTCAGTGGTTCAGGGGTCGGTATTCAGGGAAGTTTTCTGCGCTTTCCTGTTTTGTGTTCTGCTTTGTACTTCGATTGGCTATCGATTGGAGATAGTTATAAGCTGATTTCCTGATCCAAATCAAGATGAAACTGAAAAACCGTTATGGAAAGTAAGTATTTAGGTATCTTTTAGACAGGATTACAGGATAAACAAGATTGATTATTTTTTCATCCCGTATATCCTTCAATAAATCCTGTGTTACTCTAATTGCGCGAAAAATTGGAGTTCTTGATTAAAAGAAAGTCATGTCCCTCGTTCGTCATTCCCGCGAATGCGGGGATCCATGAATGCCTGGACATATCGCACCTTCAGTGAGAACTGGCAGCGCAGAGCTTTAACTCTGCTAATATAATGCAGGGCTGAACCCCTGTGCTGCTCATGGTAATTTGTTTAAAACCGGATATGTGTTTTGATTTACAAGATAAATTAATCCAGTCCATCTTGTTAATCCTGTCAAAGAATTGAATTACCTGAGTAGTAACTATGGAAAAAGAAAGGGGTATTATTTATGATCGTAAGAAATATCAACGACAAGGAAGTCCTTGAAACCACATATCTCGCCCATGGCGGCGGGATAGCCCAAATGATCCTGGACCGCCGGACACTTAAAGAGATCGGTTTCCTCGCGATAGCGAGATTGGCGCCGGGTAAGGAACTGGAAGCACATATTGATCCTATGGAGGAAATCTACTTTGTCCTTAGCGGGTCAGCAGAAATGCGTGTGGACGATGACTCAAGGCAGGTTGGACCTGGCGATGCCATTTGGATCCCTGTGGGTTCGCGTCACGGTCTTTTGAATAACGGCGAGGAAGAATGCGTGATCCTGGTAGTTGCATCCCCG
>JAYEIR010000046.1:0-5438 GCA_034660135.1 Thermodesulfobacteriota bacterium | reverse complement strand
CAGCTTCAAGCAGAAGAAATCCAGCAACTAAAGGATGAGATTGCAAGGTTGAAGGGCCAAAAACCCAAACCCAAAATCAAACCCTCCAACCTTGAAAAACAAACTGAAGAACGAGAAACCAAAAAGACTAAAAAACGACGTAAAAAAAAGAAGAAAACCAAACATCTGGAAATAGCTGAAACAATTCACCTGAAACCTGACAACCTGCCTCCTAGGAGCAGACTTAAGGATTATCAGGAGTGATAAGAAGTTGCTTTTTTAAGTGATAAGAAGTGATAAGAAGTTGCTTTTTAGTGATAAGAAGTTGCTTTTTAGTGATAAGAAGTTGCTTTTTTAAAGAACAGCAATAAGGCAAAGATCATTGTATGTCAACTATTAAACGGTGTTAAAATGAATTTTTTTAATCCGCTCGGACCTTGGCGAAGGCCCTTTTTTCTTAAAATGGACAGCTCTTTTGCCTCTTACCTTTGGGGACAACCTTTTTTTGCCCGGCTTTTCTTTTTTGACCTTTTAATTCCCTTATGAGGGCGGTTCATTTTTGCACGGGTCATTCAGTTGTGCAAGGACGAGACAAGTATCTTGTCTAAAAACTTAACTATTTGATATTACTATACTTCAAATTAATTTAAGTGAACTTTTGAGTGCTTAGACATCCTTTTTTCGTTAGTTGGTTACTTGAAATAATCCTCAAAACCCTACGGCTTCGAGAAGATCCATTTGTTTCGTTTTCTTTTTCCTACGTGTGCCGGCCATCTCTAACAGCAATATTGCCATTGTTGTAAATGTGGCCCTCGCCACTAAGCCGTGTTGACTTCTCACACGGACTTGGTCAAGCCCTTCTCGCTTCTTGATCAGGTTCAATATCTAAAAAGCCTCAATCTTTGGGCCTTGTTCATCGTTTCGGCCGGTTAAACAGTTTCCTCTTGATCGTAATCCTGCTCTTATTACAATCAGGGTCAAGAACAGGGAAAATGGGCTGCAACGATGAGCAAAGCCAATCTTTGCATAGTTTATTGGAAAAACTGCAAACTGTGAACCGACAACCGTGAACAGTTACGATTGTAATTAGATCCATCAAATCTGTTTATGGTTTTAAGACTTGGTGGTGTTTAGTCCGACAAGCGTGCCGCCGTTCTTCTGACACAACACTCGCATGAGGGTGGCAAAGCGTTTTCCGGTGTCACCGATCCCCCGGGGATCACCAGGACGGGGAAACCAACAGCATGTAAACGAACCAGGAGCTCCCCTCCCGGTCCCGTCCTATTTATTCTATCCACCTCACGGATGACAGATTCCGGGTCATGCCCACTGTACTCATCGCCAAAGACAAACAGACTGATTTTTTTACTCGGATCATAATAGGTCCTGATGGCCGCTGTAATCCCTTCCACCGGACTGCTGTTGCTGAAGGCACGCCAGGTTCGCAATCCGGAAACAATCGCCTTACGACGCGCCGGGCTATCAGGAATCCACTTACCGCGGTACTGGTTAAACATGTAGTCTCCCATATCGTTCATGATTTAGATACCCTTCACCACCTTTCATGAGATAGTAAGGTCTTTGTCTATCTCCATGGTTGACAGGGGTCTGTCAGGTGTCATTAGCAGGTATAAACAAGGCACCACCAACTGTGAAATAAAGGTGGCCGAAATCAGGCCAAAGATAATGGCGTTACAGAGCGGCATCCACATGGGACTGCTGAGGGAAAGGGGGATCAACCCGACGACCGTTGTTATGGTCGTACTTACAATAGGCCTGAGCCGGTCCGCAGCCCCCCTGGCAGCCGCCTCCCGTACGGAAAGCCCCTGGTGCCGGTGTTTGTTCATGGTTCCAATCATGACGATGGCATCGTTTACCACAATCCCCACAAGGGAGATAATCCCTATCATGGCCGGAAAAGAGAAAGGTATCCAGGCCAGGAAAAAGCCGCCAAATGTGCCGATCATAGCAAAGGGGAGAGAAAACATGATGATGAATGGCTGGCTGAACGAACCGAACTGGAGCGCCAGGAGGGCAAAGACAAGAAAGATGGCCACAAAGAACATCTTGCCTGCGGATGAATAGGTCTCGGCCGCAGACTCCGCCTCACCTCCAAAGCGGTAATTATATCCTGCCGGCCAATCCGCCTTCATCCTTTTCAAACCTGATTCCAGATCGGACAGGATCTCATCGACCGTTCGTTTATCAGTCTTGGACAGAACTGTTACCGACCGTCGCCCTCCTTGGTGGGTGATTGAGAGGGGCGCTTCACCCACCACTGGATTCAGCACGGAGAAAATGGAAACGGTCTGGCCATTGGGTCTGAAAGGCCGAATAAGCCCTATCTCCTCCATACGTGTCGGTCCGCCCGGGAGACCATGGCGGCTGGGCCAGGCCATGCCCAGACGGATCTCCAGATCCTCTTCGGTTCCTCCTAAGGGGAATTTCCCGATCTCATCATCGGTCATGGCAAATCGGATTTGGCAGGCAAGGTCGTCCTGATCAATTTGATAGAAATCGAGTGCCTCACGATTTGGAAGGAGTTTTACGTCAAGCCGGGACGGACCCAGGTTGTCGCGAACATCAGAGGTGCCTGGGATCTCCCTGAGGGCCGCCTGGACCTGAAGAGAAATGCGCCGAAGATCTTCCATATCATCTCCCACTAACTGCACCTGTATGGGATCTTCTGTCGTTGATCCCCCTGTCTGGGGTGTAAATACCATGGCGCTGCCCGGATAAGGTCGAAGTGCCCGGGAAAGCTCATCCCGGAGGTCATCCAGATAATGAAAGGCCATTTTTTCTCTATCTTCGAGCGCGGTGAAGATGCAGGAAAAACCCACATAGGAGCTGTTCTTGAACGGCATGAGGGCCTCGGCAATGGAGTTGCGTGACAGCGGACTTTTCTGGCCCACGAACTTGACAACGCTTTTCAGGTAGGGTTTTGAGCGGAGGATTTCGCCTAAGTCATCCCCGACCTTCTGTGAAATCGCTAAGGTGGTTCCGGGAGCCAGTTCCACTGTAATGCCCAAATTCCGGCCGTCGGCCTTGGGATAGAGTATGCTCGGCAAGAGCCCCATACCCATCACCGACAGAATCAACAAGACCACTGTGATGCCCGTGCACAGCAATGCCGTCCATCTGTTCCGAACCGTTGTCCTCAGGCTCCATGCGCAGAGACCTTCTGAAGCCACTTTGGTCAGACGGTCAATTCGGCTTTTCTTATGGACCTTTTTTACCTTTGAAAAGACCGCGCGAGAAAGAGGGATATCAACGAACAGTGCAATAATGAAGCTGAGCACAAGACAGCAGATGGCCGTCACCGGGATGATCCGGATGAATTTCCCGTCAATTCCGCCGATGCCGAAAAGGGGAACCATGGCCAGAATCGTGGTCATCTGGCCGGTAAAGGCGGGAAGGGCATAGGTTTTCACCGTCTTGACGGCTGCCTGGCCAAAGGGGAGATGCCGGCCGAATATGCCCTCGTGCATCCCCTCCATCATTAGAATAAAAACATCTACCAGGAGTCCCAGTGCAATGACCATCCCTATGATGACCATTTCGTTGAGGGAATGCCCCAGGAGGGAGACCAGAGAAAGGGCCCCAAGGAAGGTCACGGGGATGGAGAGTCCTGCCACGAGGGCCTCACGCCAGGAAAGGAGGAAAAAGAGGACTACAAAGACACAGAGCATGGCCTGCCAGCCGTTGTTGAACACGTCCCGCAGTTTTTCCGAGATGAACTCCGACTGGTCGGATGTGATGCTGTACTTGATACCGTAGGGTACTGCGAAACCCTCAAATTCTTCCTCAAGCACCCCCTTGATCCTGTCGATGGTCTTGATTGTATCCACGCCCGGCACCTTCATGACCGACATGTCCACGGATCTCTCAAATTTGGATCCGGCCCAGCTCACGGCAACGCGTGATTTTTCCCTTTCCAGGTCACGGTGCACATCTCCGATCTCGTTGAGTCGCACCGCGCGGCCTCCACTCAACCGGGCCACGGGGAGTTCGCCCAGATCCTTTACGTCCCGGAATCGGCCATACAGCCTTACGGTCGCCCCGATTTCATCGTTTTCGATCTTATCCCACGGCATGTCCAGATTGGCGGTCCGGATTCTGTCTCGAACCGTCGTGGGAGAGATCCCTAAGGAAACAATCCTGGCTGGATCTAATTGAATCTGGACCACCTCTTTGCGTCTACCTCCCAGATCAACCTTTTTTACACCGGGCACTTTTTCCAAACGATCTTTGAGATATTTGGCTGTGTTACCGAGGATTACCGAATCCACCTCACCAAACAGGGCAATGGTCAACATGGGGGTGTCGTCCACAGAGACCTGTTCAATCTTGGGCTTTTTTGCCTGGCTGGGCAGATCCGGTTCTGCGTCCCGGACCTTTTCCCTCAAGATCTGCATGGATTCGGTCAGATTGGCGTTGGGGCGGAACTCCACGGCAATCACGGAAAAGGAATTGAACGAGGCGCTACGCACCCGTTTGAGACCCTTCATGGACTTGATCTTCTTTTCGATCTTGTTGGTCACCTGCTTTTCAATGGTCTCAGGATCAGCGCCGGGCCATTCCGTCTGAACCGTGGCCTGGGGAATGGTAAGATCAGGGGCCGCCTCTTTCACAATGGACTGGTAGGCCATGAGTCCGGAAATCACCAACATGAAGGTCAGAAGGATGGCAAAGACAGGACGGATGAAAAAGAAACGCGCCAGAGGGGAAATCCTGGCCCCGTTATCCCTGCCGTTTTCTTGGTGTGAAGAGGTTTCGCTCACTTTTTGTTTTCCCCGACAATCTCAATGATCTCCACCGGCGCCCCATGACTGAGACGATGGCGTCCGTCCGTGACCAGCAGGTCGCCTTCCTCTACCCCTTTGAGAATCTCTTCAGTTGAAAGACCGGCAATCCCCTCAACCACCTCACGTTGCTCAACAACCCCCTTGGCCCTGTCCACCACAAAGACGTAGGGCCTGTTCTGCCGGTAAACAAACACATCAAACGGGACCACGATAGCATCGGTCTTTTCTTCAACGATGACCCAGCAGGTGACAAACATGCCGTCCCGAATGCTTTGGGGCCCTTTCACGGTTCTGACCTTGATCTGTATGGCGCGGCCTCCGGGGCTGATGGCCGGGCTGACTGAAAAGACCGTACCGCGAATCGCCCCGCTTTTGGGCGGTTTCCCGGGTTCAAGGTCTGAGGAAGAAGGAATAATGTCAGCAGATGTCATGATGATGGCCCGCTGCCCTGGCCTGACGAGAGTGCCCTCAAAATGGGGGAGTTCTACGGTCACCTCGAATTGGCTGGGATCAATGACTACCATGGGGATTGTTTTGAGCAGTGCCTCCTCGCTGCTGACGTTCACAAGATTGGGCGCGAAATAGTCCCCTTTGCTGATATTGACGTATGTGAGCACACCGTCGAAAGGCGCGTAGATGCTGGTACGTTCCATG